>DATLZL010000335.1:0-6018 GCA_035574035.1 Binatia bacterium
CCCGTCCAGGGCGTCGAGTGGCCGGACGCCCGCCTCGGCGACGACACAGCCCGCCATGCGGGGCGTGATCGGCGGGGCGGGGAGGGGTGCCGGTTCGTTGCCATATCGGTTGAAGTCTGGGGCCGGAGGCGGCCCCAGCTCGACGTTGGCGGCGGTGTACACCCGGCTGCCCGGGGCGATGCGCAGGCTCCGGACGCGGTCGCGGGCCGTCGCTTCCGGGCCGGGGATGTAGGTGTTGCCGACGACGTTGACCCAGGCCCGGGCCTCGATCTTGGTGGCGTTGCTGCGGAGCCAGCCCCGGAAGACGTTGTGGCGGATGTCGACGGTGGTGTCGGCCGCCTGGTAGTCGCCCGGCCGGACCAGCGGCATCCGGTCGAGGCCGCTCGGGAAGAGATTGTGGTGGACGCTGATGCGCTCGGTGCCGACGTAGCGGGCGGACGACGTGGCGCCGAGCAGCATCGCCTTGTCGTCGCTGATGATGCTCCACTGGATGGTGATGTTGCGGGCGCCCTGCACGACATCGATGCCGCCGTCGCCACACCTGGCCACCGAGACGTGGTCGATGACGATGTTGAACGTGGGACCGGCGATCGAGATACAGTCCCGCGACGTGTCGTCGTTGGCCGCGTGGCGGACCCGGATGCCGCGGATGATCACGTCGTGGGCGTTCGGTTTCCCGGGGATGTTGCGGAAGATCGCCAGCGGCCAGTCGCGTAGCGTGATGCCAGGGCTGGGCGCGGTGAAGCCGTCGACGGTGACGAAAGGCCCGCCCACCACGAGCCAGTCCTGCAACGCGATCTCGCCGGCCACCGCGAAGGTCACCGAGCGGTAGCCGGTGGCCAGGCACGCCCGCAGCGTCCCCGGCCCGCTGTCGGCCAAGCTGGTGACCTCGCAGGCCGCCTGCCCGGCTCCTCCGGCCGTGGCGGCGCCGAAGCCCTCGACGGCGGCGTGGCGGGCTTCGGCGGCCGGCGGCCGGTGGGCGGCGCCGGCGGTCAGGGTGGCCAGGAGCGCGATCGGGCCCAGCAGCGACGTCGTGACCACCGCGCGTGGCCTCGGCGGTTCAGAGCGGCTTCTGGGTTCCATGCTGCGGAGCGTTGATGGGGGTCACGTACAGGCCGTGCGCGAAGTCGTGGAGGACATAGATCTGCTCCTGCCAGGCGGCCGGATGCTCGCGCACGAGGCGAAGGTGCGGGAGCTTGCCGAGCTTCTTGGTCGGCTCCTCGGCGTTGAACTCGTGGAGGGCGAGATACTCGCCGGTGTAGTCGTTGTAGCAGGCCCGCTCGGGCAGGATGAGGTCGTCGAAGTAGCAGAACACCCGGGGCAGTCGCGTCTCCTCCGGACCGCGAAACACCGCCAGCGCGTCCCGCGTGGAGCTGTAATAGTCGAGGTCGAACGCGACGAAGCCGATGGGGTCGGGCCGCGACGCCAGGTAGCCGGGCACGGTGGCCGCGACGTCGCCCAGGATGAGGGCAGCGTGCTGCAAGCGCCGCCGCAGCGCCTCGACGTCCATGGTGTAGAAGCCCTCGTTCCAGAGGTACGGCAGGTCTCGATAGTCGACCGGCTTGGGCAAGCCCTGCCCGGAGTCGAATCCGACGACGGCGATCCGGACGCCGAAGTGAGCGGCGACGGTGGCGGCGATGGACTCCAGCGCCAGCAGCCCCCGGCCGCCCGCGACGCCGAACTCGATGACCGACAGCCCCGGGAGCCCCAGCGCCACCGCCAGCTCGGCGGCCCGGAAGACGCCGTAGCCGTACGCGGGCCGGGGCCAGATGTCGAACCGGGCGCGGAGCGCCACCGACCCGACCGGGAAGCGCTGCCAGAGCCGGCGCACTCCGGGCAACCGGGCCAGCGACCGGACGAGGCGGGTCACGGGGCGAGCCTCGCCGGGTCGTCGACGGTCACGTCGCGTCCGGCCCGGCGCCCGGCCGGCCGGGCGGCTCCGAGGCGTGACCCCTTCGTCGGTGGGACGCCGTCCCCGGCCGCGGGCGGTGCGAGCAGCATCCGGTACAGCGCATAGTCTCGAGCGGCCACCCGCCGCCAGTCGTAGCGGGCGGCCACCTCGGGACTGCGCTCGGAACAGCGTTGCCAGCGGGCCTCGTCGGTCAGGAGCGCCGTAACGGCGTCGGCGAACGCCGCCGGGTCGCCGGCCGGCACGCTGACGCCGGTCGCCTCGATGAGGCCCTCGGCGTTGCACCGGTCGGTGACCACCGCCGGGGTCCCGCAGGCCAGCGCCTCGAGGAGAGCCTTGGGCAGCCCCTCGTGGATGGAAGCGAGCACGAAGAGGCGGCTCTCGTTCAGCACCCGGACGACCTCCGCCCGCGGCAGGACGCCGGTGAGGACGACGTGCTCCTGAAGCCCGCGCCGGTGCACGTCGCGGGTGATCCGTTCGCGCTCCTCACCGTCGCCGACGACGAGGAGCCGATAGTCCGGAAGGCGCAGGAACACCTGCTGCACGGCTTCCAGCAGGACGTCATAGCCCTTGGTCCACTTCAGGTGAGCGACCGTCACCAGCTGCCGGCGGCGCGGTCGCCCCCAGTTCGAGAATCGGTCGGTATCCACGCCGGTGGACGTGAGCCAGATCCGGGCCTCGGGCAGCCAGGTGGTGAGCTGCCGGGCGATGTCCGGTGACACTGCCGCCACGCGGTCCGGAATGCGCAGGAGGAGGCGCAGGAACGGCAGCGTGCGCAGGGCTTCGACCTCGGAGCTGTTGTGCAGGTACAGCACGAGGGGACAGCGCACCACCGCCCGGATGGCCACGCCGTAGACCAGGCGTTGCAGCGAGTGGCAGACGACGAGGTCGGGGCGGAAGCGCCGGGCTTCCCGGAGGGCCACCGCCACCGCCCGGCCGTGGTAACGCAGCGTACGGGCGATTAGGTGCGCCTGCACCCGTGCCCGGCCCACCGGGCCGACACCGGGATGGAACACGCCGGCGCGCAGGCCGGCCGGCATCGTGGAGTCCCGGAGGGCCAGGGGCACCAGCTCGACGTGGGACGGCAGCGGCGGATAGGTGTCGGCCGCCCGGGCCAGCAGCAGGCAAGGCTCGGGGATGTACTGGGCCAGCCGGTAGATGCCGATGTTCCCGCCGGGGCTGGCGGCCGAGGGAAGCGACTGCAGGATCCGGCAGATGCGCATCATCGTCTCCGGGGCGGAGTCGGACGGCGACTCCGCCGGACGTCGATCAGCTCCGGAGCGTCGCCTCGTGCGCGGCGGGGGCCGGCGGCGAGCTCCAGATCGTGACGGGACCGCGATCGACGCCGAGGACTTCGCGGACGACGTAGACCGGCTTGCTCTGACTCTCGTGGTAGAGGCGCGCGAGCATCTCGCCCAGCAGTCCCAGCGCGATGAACTGGACACCGACGAGCACGAGCAGGATGGCCAGCAGGAGGATCGGCCGGTCGGCCAGGCCCACACCGAAGAAGAGGCGCTCCAGGCCGAGGTACAGCGTCAGCAGGCCGCCGGTCGCCGCGGCCGCGATTCCCGGGACCCCGAACACGTGGATGGGCCGGGTCAGGTAGCTGGTGAGGAACTTCACCGTCACCAGGTCCAGCAGAACGCGCACCGTGCGGCTCAGGCCGTACTTCGAGGTACCCCGGATGCGGGGCCGATGGTTGACGGCCAGTTCGGTGATGGCGGCGCCGAGATCGCCCGCCAGCGCCGGGATGAAGCGATGCATCTCCCCGTACAGCCGGAGCGAGTGGGCCAGCGTGCCGCGAAACGCCTTGAGCGTGCAGCCGTAGTCGTGCAGCTTGACGTTGGTCGTGAAGGAGATCAGCCAGTTGGCCAGCCGCGACGGCAGGCGGCGCGTCACGTAGGTGTCCTGCCGGTCGACGCGCCAGCCGTTGACGAGGTCGTAGCCCTCCTCGATCTTGGCCACCAGCCGGGGAATGTCGGCCGGGTCGTTCTGGAGGTCGCCGTCCAGGGTGACGATGATCTCGCCCCTGGCGTGGGCGATGCCCGCCGCCAGGGCCGCCGTCTGCCCGAAGTTGCGGCTGAGGCGGATGCCGGTGAGGAGGGGATCCCGCCGGCAGAGATCGGCGAGCAGCGCTGACGTTCCGTCCGTGCTGCCGTCGTCGACGACGATGATCTCCGCGCTCCGGCCCAGCCGGCGGAGGACGGCCGTCACCTCGTCGTAGAGCGGCCGCAGGTTCTCGGCCTCGTTGTACGCGGGGATGACCACGGAAATGTTCATGACCTCACTCGTGCTCGGCGCCGCCCGAACGCGGCGCGTTGGGGGCGTTCACGGCGGCGCCGCGGATGACGGCGGCGGGCCGCCACAGGAGGAGGCCGCCGCTCAGACTCACGATCACCAGCAGCGCGGACTCCGCCAGGGCGAGGGCGAGCGCGTCCTCGGCCGGGAACCCGAGGGCGGAGTAGGCGATGACGTACAGGTTCTCGCGGACCCCCAGGCCCACGACCGAGAGCGGGAGCGTGATGACGAGCGCCAGCAGGGGCGTGTAGAGCATCAGCAAGTGATCGGGAATCGGTGAACCGATGGCCCGGCCGAGGGCCACCGCGGTGGCTCCGGAGCCGGCGACGAACACCAGGGACAGCGCCAGCAGGCGCCAGACCACCCGGGGGTGGGAGGTGACCAAGGTGGCAGATCGTCGGAGCTGATCGGCGAGACGGCTCAGCCGCGGCCGCCACGCGGTGGGGATCGTGTGCGTCGGAGCCGGGATGGAGCGCAGGCCGAGCGGCACGACGGCCAGGGTGGCCACCGCCAGCAGGCTGAAGGCGGCGATGGCCGGGCCGGCCGCCCCCAGGCCTCGATATCCGCCGGCCAGCGCGACGACGGCGACGAACACCGCGGTCATGAGGAGACCGGACAGTCGTTCGAGCACCACGCCCATCACGGCGAGGACCGAGAAGCGCCCCTCGGTCGAGCTCCGGGTGATCCGAGCCAGGTCGCCGGCGACGTTTCCGGGAAACAGGAGGTTGAAGAAGCAGCTCTCGACGTAGAGACGCCACAAGCGGCCGAGCGGCTCCCGCTGTCCGAAGCAGGCGAGGATGCTCTGCCACTTGACGGAGCGGATCATCAGCGCCCCGTAGATCAACGCCGCCGCGACCACGAGCCACCCAGCATCGAGATCCCGCAGCCGGGCCAGGACGGCCTCCAGGTCGTGGACGACCATCGCGTAGGCCAGGGCGGCGCCGCCGGCGGCCAGCCGGAGCACCGCCGTCCTGGAACGGGCGTTCACTGCGACACCGGCGGGTGTCACCGGAACGCCGAGATCACGAGGTGCCAGCCGAACGGCCGGACCAGCGCCTCGGGGGCCCGGCGCATGGCGGGCACGAACAGGTGGTTGTACAGGCGGGCCAGGGGGCTCCGCCGCGGCGTCGGTGTGGGGCGATAGTATCGGGCGTCGACGTTCACCGTCGTGAAGCGCCGGAACAGTTGGCGTACCTCCCGGCGCGAATACGTGTGGATGATGGGCGGGTCCGCGTCTTCGAACTCCACGTTCACGCCTCCGAGGTGACGGAGGGCGTTGAACCACGAGTAGCGGTGGTAGAGGATGCACACGCACCCGCCCCGCGGGCGGAGCACCCGGTGGATCTCGGCCACGGCCCGCCCGATGTCGGGCAGGTGCTGGAGGACTCCGGAGGAGTAGACGACGTCGAAGGCGCCGGCCGGGAAGCTGAGGGCCTCGGCATCTCCGACCAGCACGCGGCCGGGCAAGCCATAGGCCTCCAGGTGCCGCCGCGCCAGGGCCGCCACGGCGGGCGCGAGGTCGATGCCGGTCACGCGGAGGCCGCGGCGGGCCAGCCGGACCAGGTCGGTGCCCAGACCGCACCCCACCTCGAGGAGCCTGCCTCCCGGCCACCGAGTGGCCACGGCGTCGAGCAGCGTCCCCTTGTACTCCCAGCGGTCCAGGGCCTGATCGAGCTGCTCGAACTCGAGCGTCGACTGCGGCGCCGCGCGGTCCGGCAGGAACTGTGTCCCGAGCGGATGCGAGTCCCAGTACCGCTGGACCCGTCTCCGCATGTCATGCGCCATCGAGGGCCTCCCGGGTGGTCGGCGCC
>DATLZL010000336.1:0-2456 GCA_035574035.1 Binatia bacterium
GGATCTGCAGGCTCGAGGTGTCCACGTACTGCTTCTGCTCCTCGCTCCAGTACTTGGCGTCCGTCGCCCCGGCCTGGGCGTGGCACGGGTCGCACCCCATCTCCATCACTTTGCGCGGCATCTGCTTGTAGTGGGGCACGCCGATGTTCCGCTCCCAGTTGATGCCGAGGTCTCCCGGCCCCGGCCCGTACGAGTGGCCGGCGTCGGTGACGTGCTCCTTGTAGATCTCGGCGTGGCAGGCCGCGCACGTGGTTTCCGGCACCCGGCCCTTGGTGGCCATGATCTCGTCGTGGTTGGTCCCGTGGCAGTTCGCGCAGGTCAGCTGCTTCACCGGGTACGCGACGCGTGGGTTCTGCACTCCCGCCCTGCCCATCGCGCTCGCCTCGAACTGGGCCACGATGACGGGGTTCGCCTTCCGGTGGCAGTCGCTGCAGGAGCCGGGGTCGAGCGTGCCGCTCGGCAGGGCGACCCGGAGCCGGGGCGGCGGCGGCGCCACCTGCCGGAGGTAGGCGTGGATCGCCCGCGCCTCCTCGTCCGTCACCAGGCGCTCGTGGAAGGGGGGCATGATCCCCCGAGGCCGGCGCAGCTGCTGGACGAAGGCGTCCAGGGTCAGGCGCGTGTTGGCGAGCTGGGGCCCGACCCCGCCCCGGCCGCTCGCGCCGTGGCAGCCCAGGCAACCCTTGCGGATGTAGAGGTCGGCGCCCCGGTCGGGGGCCTGCGCCTCGGTCGTTGTCGGCGGCAGCGCGGCGATCATCAGGAGGGCGACAGCGCCGAGGAGCAGAGCGCGCGAGAGGACTGCGGGCACTTCGCTCGGGTTCCCCATGAACTCGCTCCGCACTGGGTGTCGGCGGGTCGCGCCGGCGCCGACTCTATCGCCGGCGTGCCATCGCTGGCAATGGGCACGCGTGACCGGGGGCGAGACGAGGCCGGCGCACCCCGAGCCGGTGAGCCCTCGGTCCGGCGCCGGGCGGTCGCGCCTCGCCGCCCGGCCCCTGGCACCCCTGGACTACGGCAGGCCGAACCGCGCGCGGGCGCCGCGGAAGGCACCCAGGTAGCTGGGACAGTGTCCCCAGCCGCCGCCGCAGTACCGACGCCGCTCGTCGGGCTGCGGGACCCGGGCCCGGCCGCCGGGCAGGCGGCAGTAGACGGCGGCGCGCCCCCCCATCGCGCGGGGAAACATGAACGGGCACGCGCCGGGGCCGTCCCCGGCGGCTCGGTCAGAGCAGGCGATGTCGGTTGGCATGGGCCACGGCCTCCAGGCGGCTGTGCACGCCCAGCTTGGTGAGGATGTGCTGGATGTGGTTGCGGACGGTGGCGCGGCTGACGTGCAAATGGTCGGCCATGGCCCGGGTGTTGAGCCCGGCGGCCATCAGCCGGAGCACCTGCAGCTCGCGCCGGGTGAGCACCTCGGCGGCGCCGCCCCCGGGTCGGCCGGCCAGGCGTTCGTGCACGAGGGTCAGCAGCTCCTTGGCGGCCGTCACGTCGCGGAACAGGTAGATGGTCATCGGGCGCCCCCCGTCCGCGGGAACGGCGAGGACGCTCACGTTGATCCAGACGGCCCGTCCGGCCTTGTGGCGCGTCCGCATGTCGAAGCTTTGCACGCTCTCGCCGAGCCCCAGCAGGGTGCGGACCTGACAGCCGTGGTAGCAGAGCAGGTTGTCGTGCTCGTCGCGGCCGGCCAGGATCTCGGAGCACGGGCGTCCCAGGACCTCGCGGGCGGCGTAGCCGAGCGTCCGCTCGGCGGACCGGTTCCAGAACACGATGCGGCCGTCCGCATTCACCACCATGACGGCATCACCGGCGCGCTCCAGCGCCCGATCGAGCGCGACGCCCGCCAGCTTCATCGCAACCCCCCGCCTCGAGCCGCCGCCCGGCCAACGAGCGCCTGCAAGGGGAGGACCAGGGTGCGGCCCGGAATTTCCGGCGCTGGGCGTCCGGGCCTCGAGTCGGCCAACGCAGGGCCGAGGGGCGTCCGGACCACACCCGTGGGGCGCCGCCGCCCCGCGGGCGATGCCGAGCGGACCGGACGCACGCTCCGGGCCTGCGAAGGAATCGCGTGGTCGGAGGACGCCTCGGCTCGGCCCGAACGTCCCGGTCGCCCGGGGACTGGGGGCGCCCGGAGTCCTCACGGGTTCAGTCCCAGTGCCAGGCCCCGTCGCGGAATTCGAGCAGCGGGGCTTCACCGGGTCGCACCATCACCGTTCCGTCCACCGACCACGCTCGGGAACCGGCCGGCGCGCTCCGGTCGGTGAGCGTGGCCCGCACGGCGTGGCGGCCGGGCGCCAGCGGCACTTCCTCGTAGCCGTAGACCGGGCCGTCTCGGCGCAGCCCCGTCGGGTGATACGTCCGCGTGAGGATGGCCGCCCCGTCGACCTCCACGGTCAGCACGGCGTCCGCGCGGCGGCCGGAGGTCACCGCCGAGCCGTCGAGCGGGCGCATGTGGACCGGGAGGTTCC
>DATLZL010000337.1:0-4209 GCA_035574035.1 Binatia bacterium
CACGCTGGCGATCACCGGGACCAACGGCAAGACGACGACGACCGCGCTCACCGGGGCGCTGCTGGCCGAGCAGAGCCGGCCGGTGCTGGTGGCAGGCAACATCGGCACGCCGCTCACCGCCCACGCGCTCAGCGTGCCGGCCGACGGCCTGGTCGTGTGCGAGGTCTCCTCCTTCCAGCTGGAGACCATCGACGCCTTCCGTCCCCGGGTGGCGGCGGTCCTCAACGTGACGCCGGACCACCTGGACCGCCACCGCACCTTCGAGGCCTACCTGGCCGCCAAGGCGCGGATCTTCGCCAACCAGACGCCAGCCGACTGCGCCGTCCTGAACGCCGACGATCCGGGGGCGGCGAGCCTGGCCCCCCGCACGCGGGCGCGCCTGGTGTGGTTCAGCCGGCGCCGCGAGCTGCCGGACGGCGTCTTCGTGCGGGACGGCTGGATCGTGGCCCGGCTCGACGGGCGGCCGGAGCCGGTGTGCCCGGTGGCCGAGATCCGGCTGCGCGGCGCCCACAACGTCGAGAACGTCCTGGCGGCGACGGCGTGCGCGCTGTGGGCGGGGCTGGCTCCCGAGAGCGCCCGCCGGGCCATCGGCCGCTTCCGCGGCGTGGCCCACCGGATCGAATTCGTGCGCGAGGTCCGGGGCGTGCAGTACTACAACGACTCCAAGGGGACCAACGTCGCCTCCACGATCAAGGCCCTGGAGAGCTTCACCGAGCGCCTGGTGCTCATCGCCGGCGGGCTCGGCAAGGGGCAGGACTTCACGCCGCTGGCCGAGGCCGCCCGGGGCCGGGTGGCCCACGCGGTCGTCATCGGCCGTGACGGCCCTGCGATCGCGGCCGCGCTGGAGCGGGCCGGCATCGCGGTGAGCGCGGCGCCCTCGCTGGAGGCGGCGCTGGAGCTGGCGCGGGCCGCCGCGCGCCCGGGCGACGTCGTGCTGCTCTCGCCGGCGTGCGCCTCGTTCGACATGTTCCGGGATTTTGAACATCGCGGGGAGGTGTTCAAGCAGCTCGTCGGAGGGCTCGCCTGATGGCGAGAGCGCGGCTGCGCCGCGAACATCGCGGGGAGGTGTTCAAGCAGCTCGTCGGAGGGCTCGCCTGATGCCACGCCTGCTGCGGCCCGACATGGGGTTGCTCGCCGTCGTGGTGCTGCTGCTCTCGATCGGCGTGGTCATGGTCTACTCGGCCAGCGCTATCATGGCCGCCGAGCGGTTCCAGGACCCGACGCTGTTCCTGCGCAAGCAGCTGTTCTGGGCGCTGATGGGCAGCGTCGTGCTGCTCGCCGCCCTGCGGGTCGACTACCGGCGCCTGGAGAGCTGGGGCTGGCCCGTCCTGCTCGCGGCCGGCGTGCTGCTGGTCCTGGTGCTGGTGCCGCCCCTGGCGCACCCGATCAACGGCACGCGGCGCTGGCTCCGGCTAGGGCCCGCCTCCTTCCAGCCGGCCGAGCTCGCCAAGCTGGCGTTGGTCATCTTCCTGGCCGCCTGGCTGACGCGCCACCGCGACCGCCTGGGCGACTTCCGTCGGGGGGTGCTGCCGCCGCTGGCGGCGGCCGGGGCCCTCGCCCTGCTGGTCCTCGCGCAGCCGGACCTCGGCAACTGCCTGACGCTGATCGCGGTGACCTTCGCGCTCCTCTACCTGGCCGGCTGCCCCGGGCGCTACCTGGCGGCGGTGGCCGCCGCCGGCCTGCCGCTGGTCGCGCTGGCCACCTGGCTCGCCCCCTATCGCGTGCGGCGGATCACCGCCTTCCTCGACCCGTGGAGCGACCCGCGCGGCAGCGGCTTCCAGATCATCCAGTCCTGGCTGGCGCTGGGCAGCGGCGGGCTCACCGGGCGCGGGGTGGGCGAGTCGCGGCAGAAGCTCTTCTACCTGCCCGAGGCCCACACCGACTTCATCTTCGCCGTGATCGGCGAGGAGCTGGGGTTCGTCGGCGCCGCCGCCGTCGTCGTCCTGTTCGCGGTCCTCGTCTGGCGCGGCCTGCGGGTCGGGCTGCGGGCGCCGGACCCCTTCGGCGCCTACCTGGCCCTCGGGCTCACCGTCCTGCTGGCGACGGAGACGCTGGTGAACCTGGGCGTGGTGACGGGGCTGCTGCCCACCAAGGGGTTGCCGCTGCCGTTCATCTCCTTCGGCGGCTCGGCCCTGCTGAGCACGATGCTGGCCGCCGGGATCCTGATCAACATCAGCCAGCACGCCCATGTTTAAGCGCTACCAGCACCTGCACCTGGTCGGCATCGGCGGCAGCGGGATGTCCGGCATCGCGGAGATCCTGCTGAACCTCGGCTACCGGGTGTCGGGCTCCGACCTGCGCCGCAACGAGGCGGTGGAGCGTCTCGAGGGGCTGGGCGCCAAGGTCTTCATCGGGCACCAGGCCGAGCACGTCGAGGGCGCGCACGTCCTGGTCTACTCCTCGGCCGTGTCGCCGGACAACGTGGAGGTCCAGGCCGCCCGCCGGCGCGGCATTCCCGTCATCCCGCGGGCCGAGATGCTGGCCGAGCTCATGCGGCTCAAGTACGGGATCGCCGTGGCCGGCACCCACGGCAAGACGACCACCACCTCCATGATCGGCGCCGTGCTGGCCGAAGGACGGCTGGACCCCACGATCATCGTGGGCGGCCGCGTGTCGAGCCTGGGCGGCAACGCCCGCCTCGGGCAGGGTGACTTCCTGGTGGCCGAGGCGGACGAGTCCGATGGCTCGTTCCTCCGGCTCAGCCCGACCATCGCGGTGGTGACGACGATCGACGCCGAGCACCTGGACCACTGGGGCTCCCTGGAGGCGCTGCGCGAGGGCTTCCTGGCCTTCGTCAACCGGGTGCCGTTCTACGGCGCGGCCGTGCTCTGCCTGGACCAGCCCGACATCCGGCAGCTGCTCCCCCGCGTGGACAAGCGCGTCATCACCTACGGCCTCGAGAGCGGCGCCCACCTCAACGCCCGCCGCCTCCACCTGAGCGGCCTGTCGAGCCGCTTCGAGGTCGTGGCCGGCGGGGAGGTGCTGGGCGAGTGCGCGCTGCACGTGCCCGGCCGCCACAACGTGCTCAACGCGCTGGCGGCGATCGCGGTGGCCCTGGACCTCGACGTCCCGTTCGCCGCCGTCCAGAAGGCGCTGGCTGGCTTCAGCGGCGTGCAGCGCCGCTTCCAGGTCCGGGGCCGCGCCGGCGGCGTGACGGTGGTGGACGACTACGGTCATCACCCGGCCGAGATCCAGGCCACGCTGGCGGCGGCCCGGGCCGGGTTCGACCGCCGCATCGTGACCGTGTTCCAGCCTCACCGCTACACCCGCACCCAGCACCTGCGTCAGGCGTTCGCGACCGCGTTCGCGGAGGCCGACGTCCTGCTGGTGATGGACATCTACCCGGCCGGCGAGCGGCCGATCCCCGGCGTGACGGCCGAGGACCTGACCGAGGCCATCCGCGCCCAGGGCCATCCGGACGTCACCTGGGTGGGCGGTGACAAGGACCAGGTGGTCGAGCGCCTGGTCCGGACCGTCCAGCCCGGCGACCTGGTGCTGACCCTGGGCGCCGGCGACGTCGGCCAGATCGGTCCGGAACTGCTGCGCCGACTGCAGGCCGAGGCACCGGGAGGGAGGACGACATGCTAGGAGAGATCCGTGGGGAAGTGCGGTTCAAGGAGCCGCTCAGCTTCCACACCTCGCTCAGGATCGGCGGCCCCGCCGACATCTTCGTGGTGCCGCAGGACGTGGACGACATCCGCCACGCCCTGCTGTTCGCCCACCGCGAGCAGCTGCCCGTCTACGTGGTGGGCGGCGGCAACAACCTGCTCGTGCGCGACCGCGGCGTGCGGGGCGTCGTGCTCAAGCTGGAGGGCTGCCTGGGCCGGGCCGACTTCCAGGGCGAGGAGGCCATCGCCGGCGCCGGCGCCAGCCTCTCGGCGCTGATCCGCGAGGCGGCCGCGCTCCACCTGGGGGGCCTGGAATCCCTGGTCGGCATCCCGGCCACCGTGGGCGGCGCCCTGGCCATGAACGCCGGGACGCCGGACGGCGCCATCGGCGACTTCGTCAGCGCCGCCTACTTCCTCTATCCGGACGGCTCACTCGGCGAGTTCAAGCCCAACGCGGGGGCCTTCGGCTACCGGGCCTTCCACTTTCCGGCCGGCGCCGTGCTGATCGGCTGCCGGCTCCGGCTGCACCGGCGGCCGCTGGCCGAGATCCAGCGGGACATCAAGCAGCGGCTCAAGCAGAAGAAGGCGACCCAGCCTCTGG
>DATLZL010000338.1:0-7067 GCA_035574035.1 Binatia bacterium
CCCGGCCGGCCCGGTGCGAGACCGAGAACCCGGCACGGCGCCCGCGGACCGGCACCGGCGCGCCCACGCCACGGGACGTCTCAGAGCCAGCCGGCCCGCTTGAAGCGCCAGTAGAGGAAGAGACAGGCGGCCGCCATGACCAGCATGATCGCCGGGTAGCCCCAGGGCCACTCCAGTTCGGGCATGAACCGGAAGTTCATCCCGTACACCCCGGCGATCATGGTCGGCACCGCGATGATCGCCGCCCAGCCGGCCAGGCGCTTCATCGCGTCGTTCTGCCCCACGCTGATCAGGGACAGGTGGGCTTCCAGGGCAGTGGTGGTGAGCTCCCGCAGCGTGTCGACCATGTCGTTGATCCGGATGACGTGGTCGTAGACGTCGCGGAAGTACGGCCGCGTCACCGCCGGGACCAGCTCCGACTCGAACCGCATGAGCTGGTTGCAGACGTCGACCAGCGGCGAGACCGCCCGCTTGACCTCCAGCAGGTCGCGCTTGAGTCGGTAGATCCGGGCCGCGGTCTCCCGGCGGAAGGTCTCGGCGAAGATCGCCTCCTCGAGCGCCTGCAGGTCGTCTTCCAGCGCGTCCACCACCGGGAAGTACTGGTCGACGATGAAGTCCATGAGCGCGTAGAGCACGAAGCCGGGCCCCTGGGCCAGCAGCTCGGGCGTCGCCTCGCACCGAGCCCGGACGTCGGCGTAGGAGGTCGTGGAGCCGTGGCGGACCGAGACGAGGTAGCGCGGCCCCACGAAGACGTGGGTCTCGCCGAAGTCGAGCCGTCCGTCCGTGCGCCGGGCAGTGCGGAGCACGACGAAGATCGAGTCGCCGTACCGCTCGAGCTTGGGGCGCTGGTGGGCGCGCAGGGCGTCCTCCACCGCCAGCTCGTGCAGCCCGAACTCGTCCTGGACCTGCCGGAGCAGCGCCGCGTCCGGCTCGTGCAGGCCGATCCACACGAAGCGGTCGGGCTGGCGCAGCACCTCGCTGATGTCGGCGATGGCCACCTCGCCCACCGGCCGGCCGCCGGCGTAGGCCACCGCCCGGACGATCACGCGCCCCGCGCGGCGGCGATGAGCGCCGGCAGCTCCCGGAGCCACTCCTCCAGGGGCCGGTCGGCGTCCACCGTGATCTCGAGCTTGCCGTTCGGCAACCGGCGGACCCGGCCCGGCCGGCCCGGGCCGAGCGGGATCACGAGCGACTCCCGGTGGATGCCGAGGGCGTCGGTCACGGCGAAGATCGCGTCGATCTCCTTCATCGTCACGACCTCGAGCGGCATCAGACCCCCGCCTCGGCGGCGCACTCCTGCAGTTGCCGCCACGTCTCGTCGTCGAGCGGCACCCCGCCCGCGCGGCGCTCGCGCTCGGTGCGGGCCTCCGGCTCGCCGGGGATCAGGATCTCCTTGGCCCCCGGCGCCAGCGGCGCCGAGCGGACGAACTCGAAGAGCTCGGCGACCTGCCGGTGGAACTCCGCCATCGGCAGGAAGCGGGCGGGGTCCAGGCACATGATGAGGGTGCCGTTCTGGACCGGGCCCGGCGTGGGCCGGGCGGCGCCGGTGCCGGACAGGATCCCGGCCAGGATCTCGATGGCGAGCCCGAGGCCGTAGCCCTTGTGCTCGGCGGCCGGCAGGAGCGCTCCCGGCGGATCGCGGTAGTACTCGCGCGGGTCGGTGGAGGGCCGCCCGCGGCCGTCGAGCATGACGCCGGGCTGCACCGGCTCGCCCCGGTTGAACTTCACCTTCAGCTTGCCCTCGGCCACCACGCTGGTGGCGAAGTCGTGCGACATCGCCACCGTGCCGTCCGGGCCGGGGATGGCGATCGCGTGCGGGTTGGTGCCGAGTCGCCGGGCGGCGCCGCCCCAGGGCGCCACGTTGAGCGACATCGGGGCGTTGACCCAGAGCATCCCGATCAGGCCCTGGGCCGCGGCCATCTCGGCCCAGTCGGCCAGCCGGCCGACGTGGTTCGTGCGCTTGAGGGTCACCGCGCTCAGCCCCTGGGCCCGGGCCTTCTCGATCGCGATCGCCGTCCCCTGCCGCGCCACCACCTGGCCGAAGCCGAGGTCGCCGTCCACCAGGGCCAGGACGGGCGTCTGGCGCTCGACCCGCACCTGGGGCCGGGGGTTGACCTCGCCGGCCTTCATGGCCCGGACGTAGTGCGGGACCCGGATCACCCCGTGGGAGTCGTGGCCGCGGAGGTTGGCGCGGACGAGCAGGGTCGCCACCCAGGCGGCGTCCGCCCGCGGCACGCCGCGGGCGGCGAAGATCTCGGTCGTCAGCTCCTCCAGGCGCTCGGCGGGAACCAGCGGCATCAGGTCACCTTCACCACCCGGCCCCCCGTCATCCGCACGAGGTCGGCCGGCACGAGTCGGAACAGCGCGTGCGGCGTTCCGGCCGCCGCCCAGATCTCGGCGTACTGCATCAGGTCCTGGTCGATGAACGTCTCCAGCGGATGGGCGTGGCCCAGCGGCGGGATGCCGCCGATGGCGAAGCCCGTCACCTCGCGCACGAAGGCGGCCGGCGCCTTGACCAGCGCCTCCTTGAGGTACATGCCGACCCGGAACTCGTTGACCGTGTTGGCGCCGCTGGTGATGACCAGCACCGGCCGGCCGGTGCCCGCCGTCCGGAACACCAGCGACTTGGCGATCTGCCCGACCTGGCAGCCGACGAGTCGCGCCGCGTCGGCCGCGGTGCGGGTGGGCTCGGCCGACTCCACCACCTCGTACGGGAAGCCCCGCTCGCGCAGGGCGTCCTGCACGCGCTGGGCGCTGGGGCTGAGGGGCGCCGGCACGGCTGCTACAGTACGAAAGCCGCCGGCGAAAATCGAGCCGGACCGGCCAGCGCGGCCTCGGCGGCCGCCTCCCCCGAGCGGACACAGTCGGCGACGCCGACGCCGCGATAGGCCGCCCCGGCCAGGTGAAGACCGGGCAGCGCCGCCAGCCGGCGCTCGATGGCCTCCACCGTCACCAGGTGGCCCACCGCGTACTGGGGGTGCGCGGCTGGGTGGCGCCGGAGCCGCGTCAGCACTGGCTCGGCCGTGATCCCCAGGGCATCGCGCAGGTCGCGCCGGGCCCGTGCGATCAGCTCGGCGTCGTCCCGCTCGAGCACCTCGGGCTGGAGGGCGCCGCCGAGGAAGCCGCGCAGCAGGACGTGGCCGTCGGGCGCCCGCCCGGGGAACTTCACGCTGGCGAACGTGCAGGCCAGGAGGTCACGCCCCTCCGTCCGCGGCACGACGAAGCCGAAGCCGTCCATGGGGTGCGGCACGTCGGCCCTCCGGTAGCCGAGCGCGATCGTGACCGAGGACGCGTAAGGGATGACCTGGAGCAGCGTGGCCAGCGGCGGGTCCACGTAGCGCAGCAGGCGGCCGGCGGCGTGGGCTTCCACGGCCAGGACCACCTGGTCGGCCTCCCACGCCTGCCCGTCCTCGGTCCTCACGCGCCAGCCGCCGGCCTCGCGTGCGACCTCCACCACCCGCCGCCCGAGGTGCACCGAGCCGGCCGGCAGGCGCGCGCCCAGGGCCTCGATCAGCTCGCCCATTCCGCCCGTGAGGCTGGCGAAGAGCCCGAAGCGCGCGCCGCTGGCGGTTTCGCCGGCGCGGGCCGCCCGGCCGGCGCGCCGCAGACCGAGGACGAGGCTCCGGTGGGTGCGCTCGAGCTCGAGGAAGCGCGGCATCGTGGCCTGGAGCGACAAATCCTCGGGGTCGGCACTGTAGATGCCGGCCGCCAGCGGCTGCGCCACGCGCTCGAGCGCCTCGCGGCCGAGCCGCCGGCGGACGAAGGCGGCGAGGCTCTCGTCCTCGCCCGCCGGCCGCCGGGGCAGGACGAGGTCGAGGGCCATCCGGGCCTTGCCCCGCCAGGAGAAGAGCCGCGAGGTCAGGAACGGCCGCAGGCGGGCGGGCGCCAGCAGGTAAAAGCCCTCGGGAACCGGGTGCAGCCGGCCGGCGCGCCACACCCAGACGCGGCGGAAGCGCTCGTCGGTCCCGATGAGCCGCGCCTCGAGGCCGAGCCGGCGGCACAGCGCCAGCGCCGCCGGCTTCTCGGTCAGGAAGGCGTCCGGGCCGGCTTCGACCAGGTAGCCCCCCGCACGCTCGGTCTCGATGGTGCCGCCCAGGCGCCCGCAGGCCTCCAGCAGGGCCAGGTCGAGCCCGAGGTCGCGCTCGCGCGCCAGCTCGAGGGCGCGGTGGGCGGCGGCGAGGCCGGCGATGCCGCCGCCCACGACGACGAGCCTCATCACCGCGCGCTCAGCTCGTGGACCATGTCGACCAGCGCGCGCACGTGGTCGGGCGGCGTCTCGGGCAGCACCCCGTGGCCCAGGTTGAAGATGTGGCCGGGTCGCCCACCGGCCCGGTCGAGGATGTCCCGCACGCGCTCGCGGATGAGCGCGGGAGGTGCGAGCAGCGCCGCCGGGTCGAGATTTCCCTGGATCGCCACGTCGTGGCCCACCACCGCCCACGCGGTGTCCAGGTCCACCCGCCAGTCGAGCCCGATCACGTCGCCCCCGGCCTGCCGCATGAGCGCCAGCAGCCCGGCGGTGCCGGTGCCGAAGTGGATGACCGGCACCTCGGGGCTGATCGCTTTCACCAGGGCGCTCACGTGCGGCAGCACGAAGGCCCGGTAGTCGGCCGGGGCGAGGGCGCCGACCCAGGAGTCGAACAGCTGCACGGCCCGGGCGCCGGCGGCGATCTGGCCGTTCAGGTAACGGGCGGTGGCTCCGGCCAGGAGGCCCATCAACCGGTGCCAGGCCTCCGGCTCCTCCCACATGAGCCGCTTGGTGTGCCGGTAGTCGCGGGAGGCGCCGCCCTCGATCAGGTACGAGGCGACGGTGAACGGCGCGCCGGCGAAGCCGATCAACGGCACCCGCCCGCCGAGCGCCTGGACGGCCAGCCGCGCGGCCTCGAAGACGAACGGGACGGCGGCCTCGATGTCCGGCTCCGGCAGCCGGGCCACGTCGGCCGCGGTGCGCACCGGGCGGCGGACCACGGGCCCGTCGCCGCGCGAGAACTCGAGACCCACGCCGAGCGGCTCCACCAGGAGCAGGATGTCGGCGAACAGGATCGCTGCGTCCACCGCGAAGCGCCGGACCGGGAGCAGCGTGACCTCGGCCGCCGCGTGGGGGTTCCGGCACAGCTCGAGGAAGCCGTGCCGCTCGCGCAGGGCCCGGTATTCGGGCAGGAAGCGCCCCGCCTGGCGCATGAGCCACACCGGCGTGTACGGCGTCGGCCGCCGCCGCGCGGCGGCGAGCAGCGGGGGCTCGGGGGCGGGCACGCGTCGAGCGTACCGGCCGGCCCCCCTGGAATCAACCCACGGTGCGGTTTATCATCGGGCGCCATGTCGCTCATCTCGGGCAAGCAAGCGTTCCTGGAGATCCTCAAGTCCGAGGGCGTGTCCGTGCTCTTCGGCAACCCGGGCACGACCGAGCTGCCGCTCATGGACGGGCTCGTGCGCGAGCCGGCCATCCGGTACGTGCTGGCCCTGCACGAGGGTGTGGCGATCGCCATGGCCGACGGCTACGCGCAGGCCTCCGGCGGGCTGGCGGCCGTCAACGTGCACATCGCGCCCGGCCTCGGCAACGCCATGGGCATGCTCTACGACGCCGCCAAGGCCGGCAGTCCGATCCTGCTGACCGCCGGCCAGCACGACCAGTCCTTCACCGCCACCGAGCCGATCCTGTGGGCGGAGCTGCCGCCCATCGCCCAGCCGCTGGTGAAGTGGTCGAGCGAGGTGCGTCGGCTCGCCGACCTGCCGCGGCTGGTCCGGCGCGCCGCCAAGACCGCGCTGGCGCCGCCGACCGGCCCCGTGTTCCTGTCACTGCCCGTGGACGTGCTGAACGCCGAGGGGACGCTCGACCTCGGCGCGCCCACGCGTGTGGCCCCCCGCGTGACCGGCGACCGGGAGGCGGTGGAGGAAGCGGCCCGCCGGCTGGCCCGGGCCCGGCGGCCGCTGATCGTGGCCGGCGACGGCGTCGCCCGCGCCGACGCGCTCGCCGAGCTGGTGGAGCTGGCCGAGCTGGTCGGCGCACCGGTCATGACCGAGTGCGTGGCCTCCACCTGCAGCTTCCCCTTCACGCACCCGCTCTACGCCGGTCCCCTGCCGCGCCTGGCCGGGCAGATCCGGGCGGTGCTGCAGCGGCACGACCTGCTGGTATCCGTCGGCGGCGACCTCTTCACCCTGTCGCTCCCCGAGGAGGTCGAGGCGGTGCCGCCCGGGCTCGACATCGTGCACCTCGACACCGATCCCTGGGAGCTCGGCAAGAACTACCCGACGCGGGTCGCCATCCTCGGCGATCCGAAACCGACCCTGCCGGCCCTGGCCGAGGCGGTCCGGCGGGAGACCGGGCCGGCCGGACACCCGGACCGGGCGCGGCGCACCGAGGCCGCGCGGGCCGATCACCAGCGGGCGCGCGAGGAGCTGACCGCCCGAGCCCGCCGGGAGGCCCAGCAGGTCCCGATGTCGTCCCTGTCGCTCGTGCACGCGCTGGCCGCGGCCGCCCCGCCCGAGAGCGTCGTGGTCGACGAGTCGATCTCGTCGGCCATGGGCGTGCGCCAGCTCTTCGCCTGCGCCGACCGCCAGGCGTTCTTCGGCTTGCGCGGCGGCGGCATCGGCTGGGGGCTGCCCGCCGCCGCCGGCGTGAAGCTGGCGCTGGGCGACCGGCCCGTCCTCGCCCTGGTCGGCGACGGCAGCGCGATGTACGCGAACCAGGCGCTGTGGACGGCCGCCCGCGAGAGGCTGGCCGTGGTCGTCGTCATCTTCAACAACGGCTCCTACCGGATCCTCAAGCAGCGGGTACGGATGCTCAAGGGGTTCTCCGCCGAGGACGACCGGTACGTCGGCATGGATCTGGAGCCGCCCATCGACTGGGTCGCCCTGGCCCGCTCGCTGGGCGTGCCCGGCGAGCGCGTGGACAAGGCGGCCGACGTGGCGGGCGCGCTCGGCCGGGCGCTGGCCTCCGGCGGACCCTACCTGCTCGACGCCCGCCTCGACCCGGCCTTCAAGTAGCCGGTGCGCCCGATCCGAGGAGGTCTGCCATGAAACCGTTCCGACTCCCTCGCTGGCGGTTCATGAACTGCTGCGGTCACGTCTGG
>DATLZL010000339.1:0-2638 GCA_035574035.1 Binatia bacterium
CCAGGACGGGGTCGTTCAGGTAGTCGAGCAGCGCCTGGGCCAGGGCCTCGGGCCGGCGCGGCTCGACGAGGCGCCCGGTCACTCCGTCCTCGACCAGCTCGGGATTGCCGCCGACGCGGGTGGCCACGACCGGCAGGCCGGTGGCCATCGCCTCCAGGATCGTGTTGGAGATCCCCTCGGCGATCGAGGGCAGCGTGAAGACGTCGAGCGCGGCCAGCACGCGGGGCACGTCGTCCCGCTCGCCGAGCAGCCGCACCGAAGCCTCGAGCCCGGCGGTCTCCACCGCCCGGCGCAGCTCGTCCCGGAGCGGCCCGTCGCCGCAGATCACCAGCAGGGCATCGGGCCGCCGGGCGACCACCGAGCGGAAGGCGGTGACGAGCCGGACGTGGTCCTTCACCGGGTCGAGCCGGCCGACGGTGCCCACGACGGGCCGCCCGGGCTCGAGGCCGAGCGCCTCGCGGGCGGCCTCGCGGTCCCCTTCGCCGAAGCGGGCGGTGTCCACGCCGTTGTGGATGGTCTCCACGCGGTCGGCCCGGATGCCGACCCGGCCGACGAGCCAGCGCCGGAGGTCGTGCGAAACGGTCACCCAGCGGGCGACCATCGGCGACAGCAGCCGGCGCAGCCGGTTGCGGCGGCGGTCCCGGCCCTCGGGGTCGGCCGCCTCGCGGCCGTGCTCGCCGTGGATGACGACCGGCACGCCGGCCAGCCGGGCGGCCGCCACCGCGTCGAAGGCGCCCCAGTTCCGGCTGTGGACGATGTCCGGGCGGAGGCGCCGCAGCAGCCGGGTGAGGCGCACCAGCGCCGCCGGGTCGGTGCCCGGCCGCTTGTCCAGCGCGTGGACTTCCACGCCGGCCGGCAGCCGCGCGGCCAGGGGGCCGGACGTCGTGACCGCGATCACGGTGTGGCGGGCGTCGCGGGCCAGCGCGTTGACGAGGTTGACGACCCCGTTCTCGGTGCCGCCGACCGCCAGCGTGTGCAGGACGTGGACGACGTGCATCAGTCGAGCCACCTCCGCGCCCACTCTTCCAAGCAGAGCAGCGTCCAGATGACCCCCGAGCGGTCGTGGCCGGCGGCGTGCTCGGCCAGCACTCGCTCGACGGCGGGCCGGGCCACCAGTCCCCGCTCGACCGCTCGGCGACCGAGCAGCACCTCGCGGGCGTACTCGCGCAGCTCGCCGCGGAACCAGGCGGCCAGCGGCACGCCGAACCCCATCTTGGGGCGCTCGAGGACGGCCGCCGGCAGGGCGTCCGCCATCAGGCGCTTGAGCACGTACTTGCCCCGGCCGTCGCGCAGCTTCAGCGAGGAGGGCATGGTGGCCAGGAACTCCATCAGCACGTGGTCGAGGAGCGGGACCCGGGCCTCCAGCGAGACGAGCATGCTCGTCCGGTCGACCTTGGCCAGGATGTCGTCGGGCAGGTAGGTGTGGACGTCGACGTACTGGAGCGCGGAGACGAAGTCCTCGACGCGCCCGCGCTCGGCCAGCCGGACGAACGCCGTGCGGTCGACGGCCGGAGACAGGTGGCGCCGGGCCTCGGGCCCCAGCAGGCGCGCGAGTGTCCCTTCCGTCTGGAACGTCACCATCCGGAAGTACCGCTCCAGCCCCGGCGCGCCCAGCAGGGTCAGGTACCCCTGGCCGCGAGCTCCGTCCGGCAGGAGCCGCGAGCCGAGCGCGAGCAGTGCGCGGCCGGGCCGGGCCGGCCCGACGTCCAGCCGGCGGTGCAGCGCCAGGGCCCGCGCGTAGCGGCGGTAGCCGGCGAAGTTCTCGTCACCGCCGTCGCCGGAGAGCGCCACCGTGACGTGCTCCCGGGTGATCTTGGCCACGTAGTAGGTCGGCAGCGCCGACGCGTCGCCGAAGGGCTCGTCGAACTGCCACACCAGCCGCGGCAGCGCCTCCATCGCGTCGGGCTTGACGACCAGCTCGTAGTGATCGGTTCCGTGGCGCCGCGCCACCTCCCGGGCCCAGGCCAGCTCGTCGAAGTCGGCCTGGTCGAAGCCGATGGAGAAGGTTCGCACCGGGCGCTCCTGAGCCCGGGCCATCAGCGCCACCACGGTGCTGGAATCGACGCCGCCGCTCAGGAAGGCGCCCACGGGGACATCGGCGACCAGGTGGCTCTGCACCGCCTCCACCAGGTGGTGGCGCAGGCCCTCGATCCACTCCGCCTCCGAGCGGCGCTGGTCGGGACGGAATTCCAGGTCCCAGTAGCGGTGGAGGCTGTGGCGCCCGCTCGCCACGTCGAGCAGGAGGTACGTGGCCGGCGGCAGCTTGCGCACCGCGCGGAAGATCGTGCGCGGGGCGCCGATGTAGCCGAACGTCAGGTACTCGGCGAGCGCCTCCCAGTCGAGGTCGCGCGGCACCGACCGGTCCTCGAGGATGGCCTTGATCTCAGAGGCGAAGACGAAGTGCTCACCGCGACGCGCGTAGACCAGGGGCTTGATCCCGACCCGGTCGCGGGCCAGGAGCAGGCGGCGCCGGTCGCTGTCCCACAGCGCGAAGGCGAACATGCCGCGCAGGCGGCGCAGGCAGGCCGTGCCCCAGGCGGCGTAGGCGGCCAGGATGACTTCGGTGTCGGAGCCCGTGCGGAACTGCCAGCCGCCCCGGCGCTCGAGGTCGGCCCGCAGCTCGCGGAAGTTGTAGATC
>DATLZL010000340.1:0-3609 GCA_035574035.1 Binatia bacterium
GGCGCCGAAGAGGTCCTCGGGGCCGCGCGCGGGGGCGCGCCCCTTGACGGTGACGTTGATGACGGCCGGCTTCACCGCCTCGGCGAGCTCGGCGAACGTCGCGCTGGTCAGCGGCGCCTGTACCAGCTGGACCGGGGTGCCCGAGGGTGCGGTGGCCGGCGCCCCGGCCAGGCCGGTGCCGAGTGCGCCGGCCAGGAACCCGAGGACGAGGCCGAAAGCGAGCAAGCGGTACTTCCTCACGCTGAGACCTCCTGCTGGTCAGAGGGTGGTCGGCCCGGAGGGCCTCGCATCTCTGACGGGAGGCGGGGCTCGGGGATTCACGCCCGGCCGGCGCCGGCGGCCGGTCCCGGCGGGTGCTCAGGCGGCCGGCGGGTAGAGCTGCCAGGCCTCCGGCCGGCGGTCCCAGTAGGGCGGGCGGCCGTAGGCGGCGAACAGGCGCGTCTCCCACTCGCGGTCGATATGACCGGCAGGATCGTACTCCGGCGCGTTCCGGACCTGCTCGCGGCTGAGGTCGACGGCCACCTCGCTGCGGTCCCAGCTCACCCCGGTCAGCCACTCCGTGGCGATCAGGACGTGCTTGCCGGGCCACCAGCTGCGGGGGTCCACGATGAGGTAGCGGATCGCCCAGCTCTCCTCCTCGACCAGGAAGTCCACGACATGACCCAGGCGGCCGTCGGTGGCCTGGAGGGCGTAGCCGGCGACCTCGCCCGTCGAGCGCAGGTGAGGGTCGTCCGTCTCCCGGGCCTCGGGGGGCGGGACGGTTCCCCCTCGCGGCGGGACGTACGCCGCCGGATCGGCCGTCGGCGCCGCGACCGGTCCCCAGCGGTAGGGGCCGACCCAGTAGAAGGGGTGCCCGTAGTACTCGGCCAGACGGGCCTCCATCTGCCGGGAAACCGGGCGGTCGGCGTCCACGTCGGGGCTGTGCTCGACCTTGTCCCGCGTGAGGTCGGTCACGAGCCGCAGACCCACCGGGTCGATCCGTCGGATCGCGAGCGGGGAGATCAGCACCCGGCGTCCCGGCAGCCACCGCCCGGTGTCGACGACGATGTGGCGGACCGTCCAGCTGCGGTCGTCGAACAGGAAATCGCGGACGTCGCCGATGTCGCCGTCGGCGGCCCCGATCGCATAGCCCTGCAGGTCGCGCGCGCGCCGCAGCATGGGCGCCGCCGCCGGGCCGCCCGGGGAGGAGGTGCGCCGGGGTTCCATCGCCCATGCCCTCCCTCAGGCCCGGACTTCGTGCACGCCGACCTTCCGCGCGCAGGCCGCGCAGCAGAACATGCGGCCGTCCGTCTCCACCCCGTGCCCGATGATCCGGCAGCCGCAATGCTGGCACTGCGGCGCCAGCGCGTGGATGGCGCACTCGAAGCTGTCGAAAATGTGGCGCTCGCCGCGCAGGAGGATCTCCATGGGCTTGTCGTAGTCGTTGCCGCAGACCTCGCACCGAGCCATCGGCCTGTCCTCCTTGCCGGGTTCGTGGCCCGGCGTCGTGCCCGGCTTGTGCAAGGCGGGTGCCGGCAGTCCGCCGGAGGAGGGCGGGCGGGTGGAGATCACCGGGGCCGGGTGATCACCGGGGCCGCGTATAGTGGGGGCCGAGAAGCGGCAGCCGCGCCACGAAAGGAGCCCGCCATGACCGAGCCGGCACGAGCGCAGAAGGCCCGCCGTTCCTCCGGGAACGCGGCCGATGCCGAGGCCCGGGAATGGGTGGCCGGCGTCTTCACCCGGGTCGAGGACGTGGTCTACATCGGCCTCGGCGCCCTGCTGGCCGGCACAGCGGTGGTCCTGCTGGGCTTCGGGGTGGTGGAGTTCGTGCGCCACGGGATCGCCGGCTCGCTGCCGGAGATGACGGTCCCGCTGCTCGACCGGATCCTGCTGATCCTCATGATCGTGGAGATCCTCTACACGGTGCAGGTCTCCTTCCGCGAGCACCAGCTGGTGCCCGAGCCCTTCCTGATCGTCGGCCTCATCGCCGCCATCCGCCGCGTGCTCGTCCTGACCGCCGAGTTCTCGCGGCTGATGGAGAAGGGCATGGAGGTAGTGCGGGCGGCGATGATCGAGCTGGGGATCCTGACCGTCATGATCGTCGCGCTCGTGCTCTCGCTGGTGCTGCTGCGGCGGCGTCACGCCGACGCCGTCGCCGAACGCTGAGCCTTGCCGGCGGAGGTGTGCCATGTCGGGTGCCATCGACCGGGCTCGCCGATGCCTCTCAGAACGCGATGTCCGGCGAGTGCCGCTCGATCACCGACGGCAGGCTGGAGCCGGACGGCCAGCTGAGCGTCATCGGCCGGGAGACCGCCGCCGGTCGTCCCCGGTGAACCACCCGCGGGCGCGGAGCGGCCGGACTGGCAGCGGACCGTCCGGCACCCGCCTTGCTGGACCGGCGCCGGCGTGAGACGCGAGCTGGGGCGCTACCTGCTCTGGCAGGTCCCGGGCTGGGTGGTCGCCGGGCTGGCGGTGTTCGCGATCGCGACGGTCGTCGGACTGCCGTGGTGGCTCGCCCCGCTGGCCGCCGCTCTGGCGGCGGCCAAGGACATCGCGCTCTATCCCGCCATGCGCGTCGTCTTCCGTGCCGCCGGCAGTCCGCTGCCGGTGGGCGCCCGGGGCGAGGTGACGCAGGCGCTGACTCCGGTCGGGTACGTGCGGGTTCACGGCGAGCTCTGGCGAGCCAGGGTTCGGGGCAGCGATCCCGTGCCGCCCGGCAGCCGCGTCGTGATCGTCGGGGCCCACGGGCTCACCCTGGTCGTCGACCCGGAGCCCGAGTAGCTCGGCCGGGCGTCGTCACGAGGATGGGCCGCGCTCGCGGACGCGCCGCCGGCTCGTCGGCTCGGTTTGTCGCGTGCCCTCGCGCACCGGGCGCGGCGCCAGGCGGCGAAGTTACAACAGGCCCGGCGCACGTCGTCTGGCACCGTCCTTGATAGCGGGCGGCGGAGCTGGCGTGCACGATGGCGGGCGCGGTCGGCGCGGCTTCCACTGGCCGGTGAACGTTGCCCTGCAGGGATCAGCCCTGGCACCGGCCGGGCCAGCCGCCGAGAGTCCGGCGACGCTCACCTGGCTCCTGGTCGGCCTGGTGGGCATCGTCTACGCGCTCGTCGTCGCGCTGCGTCGTCGCCGCGCGCCACCGGCGTCGGCGCGACCTGGCGCCGGCGCTCCGCGCACCGACGGTCTGGCGACCGCCGGCGTGGTGCCGGGCGGGGTCGTCGTCCGGGGTGGTGATCACCGGGGTGCTCGTCGCCTCCCTGCCGGTGCTGCATGGTCTCCGGGAGTCGAAGTAGCCGCGCCGGCCGCCGTGCTCGACGGACAGGGCGTCTTCCGGGCGCACCCACGCCCCGCAGACCGGGTCAGTCTGCTCGACCGCCACCTCGGAGCCGCCGCTCTCCTCGGCGGCGGCGCCCCGCACCCCCTGTCCGAGCTCGCCCTGTCCGATGACCCCCGCGTCGCCGGGCGGCCACGGGCCCGACGCCGGCCACACGCCGGCGGTCCCGGCTCGTCGCGGCGCCCGGCTCCTCCGCCCGGTTGACCGCTCTCAGCCGCGACCGCTGGGACCCTCCCCTCCCGACGACCGGGCCCCGGAAGCCGAGTGGGGATTCGATCGGCCCGCCGGCGGAACTGGCG
>DATLZL010000341.1:0-9148 GCA_035574035.1 Binatia bacterium
GCTCGAGGAGGGGACCGGCCGAGAGACCGCGTGTCCCCCCTCACACCATGGACGGGATGTCGGAGGCGCTCGTCGGGTAGGCATAGAGCGCCTCCCTTAGGTCGCTCGCCCGGAGGCCCGAGCGGATCGCGAGGGCGAAGATGTTGATCACCTCGTCGGCGTGGGGCCCGAGCAGGTGGGCGCCGAGGATGCGCTCCGTGCCGCGCTCGACCAGCACCTTGAACCCGGCGGCGGTCTCCCGGAGTCGGCGCGCGCTGAACCACTGCCCGGTCTCCTGCCAGCGGACGTCGTAGTCCGAGCCCCGGGCCCGCGCCGCCGCCTCCACGAGCCCGGCCGAGGCCAGCGGCGGCACGGTGAAGACGACGCTGGCCAGACCCTCGTAGTTCGGCCGCCGGTGGTTGCCGCGGAGCAGGTTGGCGGCCACCACCTCGGCGTCGTGCGCCGCCTTCGGCGTCAGGGGCGGCCCGCTCGCCGCCGCGTCTCCGGCCGCGTAGACCGCCGGGTTGGAGACACTCTGCAGGTACTCGTTGACCGTCACCCCGCGCGCCTCGCGCGCCACGCGGGCCGTCTCGAGGTCGAGATCGTCGATCTCGGGGACCCGGCCGGCCCCGTGGACCGCGAGGTCGGCCTCCAGCCGGCGCTCGCCCCCGCGACCGGCGGCCCGAACGACGACCCCTTCATCCGCGCGCTCGACGCCCTGGACCTCGGCCTCCAGCTCGACCCGGACCCCCAGCTCCCGCGTCTGCTTCACCAGCAGGTCGACGAGGTCGGGATCGAAGCCCTCCAGCGGGCGCGCCCCCCGATGTAGGATCGTCACCTCGGCCCCCGCGCGGGCGGCGACGTGCGCGAACTCGAACGAGATGTAGCCGCCGCCGACGAAGACCAGGCGGGGCGGCAGCCGCTCCAGCTCGAGGAACTGCTCGCTGGTCGTGAGGTGCCGGGCGCCGGGGAACGGCAAGGGCCTCGGCATCGCGCCGGCGGCGATGAGGACGTACCGGCCCGCGAGCCGGTCCGGCCCCACGGCCAGGGTGGTGGGCCCGACGAACCGGGCGCGGCCGTGGAACATCTCGACCCCCGCCTTCGCCCACGTCTGCTCGACCTGGCCGGGGACGGGATCGATCGCCGAGCGCTTGAAGCGCACCAGCTCCCCCCAGTCGATCGTCAGCTCCCGGGCCCGAACGCCGTGGCCCGCCATCCGGGCGCCGGCGTGCACGGCCTCGGCGGCGCTGACCAGCATCTTCTTCGGGTTGCAGCCCCGCAGGGCGCACGTGCCGCCGAACGGACGCGAGTCGACGACGGCCACGCTCCAGCCCGCCTCGCGACACCGCGAGACGACCGCCGAAGCGACTCCGGTTCCAACGACGACGAGGTCGTACGTCCTTTCCATTCCCCCTCCGCAATCTCTCTAGCCGGCGACCCCGGCGACGGTCCAGACCGAGATGGCGTGGGCCTCTCGGCGACGGCGCGGCCGGGTCCGCGTCAGGGCGAGGGCGCCATCGTCACGCTCCGGAGCGATGCCCGGAAGCCGAGCCGGTCGATCGTCGCCGCGAGCGCTTCCGGCGTCTGCCGGGTGTCGTCGTAGATCACCCGGGCCTCGCCGGTCTCCAATCGCACGTCGGCCCGCTTGACTCCCGGCAGCCTCTCCAAGGCTGCGGCGATGGCGACCGGTCAGGACGGGCACACCATGCCCCTGACCTCGAGGATCGCGAGCTTCGTCTCCGCGCTCGCCGGGTCGGGGGCACCGAGGACGAAGAGCGCGACCAGGAGGACCACGGTCCCGAACAGGGGTTGTCTCATGGAACCCTCGGGGGCGTCACATGCCGGCGGTGACGTAAACGTAGCCCAGGTAGAGACCGGCGGCAATCAGGACCACCCCACTCGCGCGCCTGATCCAGACCGTCGAGGCCTGGAGGCGACCCAGCAGGCTCGCCCTGGCGAGCCCGACCAGCAGGCTGGTTCCGATCATCATCGCGGCCAGCGCCGCCGCGAAGCTGGCGAACGTCAGCAGCGCGGCCCCGGCGTAGCCGCTGGTCAACGGCAGCACCGTGACCGACACGTAGATCGGCAGCGTGCAGCCGGTGGAGGCCAGCGCGTAGCCGAAGCCGTAGAGGAACACCCCGGCGGCGGCCGGGAGGCGGACGGCGGCACCGATCGGCAGCGCCAGTGACGGCAGCCGGACGTCGGCGGCCAGCGCCAGACCGAGGAGCGCCACCGCCAGCGCGATGACCGGCTTGGTCGCGATGAGGTACGGCGAGATCGCGCCGCCGATGAGCGTGATCGCGGCGCCGGCCAGCGCAAAGAAGAGCGTGCTGCCGGCCGCGCAGCTCGCGCCGAGGGCGAGGGAACGGGCCACGCCGCCCCGGTCGGTCCCGGTCGAGGTCATGTAGTAGGAGATGTAGGCCGGGAACAGCGCGAACGCGCACGGCGCGAAGAAGGCGCCCATGCCGGCCACGAAGCCGAAGGCGGCCAGCGTCAGCGGGGCGTCGAACTCGACCCACCGGAGGCCGACCAGCGCGCCCTGGTTCCAAGCCGTCCAGCCGGCGACGGCCAGGACCGCCAGGCCGGCGGCCGCGCCGAGGAGCGTCGCGGCGGACGGCGGCGGCCGTCTCACGCGGGTCAGGCCGGGCGCCTTCATCGCCCCACCGTCTCCGTGAGCGAGACCTCGAAGCGGCCGTCCTCGCGCACCACCCGGATCGTCAGGTCCCACCGCCCCTCCATGGTAAACAGGACGTCGCCCCGATAGATTCCCGGCTCGGCCGAGGGCTGCAGCGGGGCGGCGACGCTCATGCCGTCGGCCATGCGGCCCGTCAACGTGACCCGGGCGTCGGTGACCGGGGCGCCGCCGATCCGGGTGAGCCGGACGGTATAGGTGGCTCGACGGTGCCGGACCGGCTGCTGCGGCGCGCTCCCCACCTCGACGCGGACGCCGCCGGTCTCGGTCGTGAGGTTCGCCGCATCGGCGGCCGCCAGGGACCACCAGACGAGCGCGCCGGCCGCCGTGCCGAGCGCCCCGCGGAGCCGGCGGAGCCATGTCCGGTGCACGCGACCTACCGCCCACCGCCCGGCCACGTGACCAGCGGCATGTCGGCGACGAGGTGGATCGCGCGCAGCGGTCGGTAGCCCGGCGTGCCGGGCGGGTGGTCGAAGACGTCGGGCCGGCAGTTGAACGGGCCCCCGCCGCGGACCCCGTTCGTGAAGACCCAGACCCGCGCCACCAGCGTCTCCGGCGCCTGGGTCAGCGAGGGGACGACGAGGACCGGCGACTTCATCATGTCGGTCAGCCGCTCGGCGACCTTCGGGTCCGACACCTCGGTGTGCTGGAAGAGGACCTCGCGGCTCCCCGCGTAGCCCTTGACCAGGCACCGCCGGCCGGACGGCGTAGGCGACGGCGTACCCGGTGAAGAACGCGGCGGCGACGACGGCGACCCCCTCCTCCCCGACCACGTGGCCGAGCCGGGTGATGGCCTCCTCAGCCCGAACTTCGCCATGCCCACTGGACACTCCTCATCGCTTCGACCCAACCGGCCCCGGATGACGGGATAGAGGCTTCCGAGGGCCGCGAAGACGAGCGACCCGACGCCGACCAGGCCGAGCACGCGCCCGTCGAAGGCCACCGGAAGCCCCAGCGCGCCGTGAAGGACCTCGGCGAAGACCGCCGCGACGATCCACAGGATGGACGCGTACACGCTGGCGACCGCCAGGCTTCCGAGGGTCGTGCGCGCCGTGGACACTTCCGGCGTCGTCACGACATCGACCTCCGGAAACCTCGTCCGGTCCTTGAGGTCCTGCACCACCCGCTCGACGTTCCCGACGGAGTCCACGGTCACGAAAATCTTCGTCAGCTTCTTGCCGGGCCGGAACACGGCCCGAAACGCCTCGATCGGCACGAACACGTGGTTGTCGCCGAGATCGTTCCCCGTCGTGTACACGCCGACGACCTCGAACGCCTGGCCCCGAGGACGAGCGGTGGGCTGGCGAGCGGACCCCCCGCCGGGTCGGCCAGGCCGAGCCGCTGGCGACGTAGCGCGCGCTCGGAATCCGTCGGAGACGCTCGAGGGTATTGACCGAGAAGTCGTGCTCGCCGATCGGCCTGTCGCCGCCGAAGCCTCCCGTGCCGAACGCGCCCGCCTCGCGAAGCTCCACCAGCGTCCGCACGCGCGCATCGCCAGCAAGGCCTCCTCGCTGGGGACACCGGTGAACTCGAGCTTCCCGTTGATCGCGATCGCCGGCGTCGAGGTCACGCCGTACTTCACCGGGACCGCGGGAGTGGCCGCGACATCAATCTCTTCCACCAGGATGTCGGGCACCTGCGTCCTGGCCTTCTCGATCAGCTCAGCGACCATAGTCTTGGCCGCTTGGCAGCTGTCTCGGCCGGGGGCCGTCAGCAGCTCGACTCGGGTCATCGCGCAGGTTCCGGAGCGCCGGGCGGCGTCCCCGCTCCGCGGCCCACGCTCAGTACGGCATCGAAGAACAGCGAGGAACGGCCCCAGAGGGCGTTCACGAAGATGCTGGTGACGCTGGCCGCCATGGCGACCATCGCCCAGACCGGATACACGAGCCCCGTGGCGGCGGCCGGGATGCCGATACCGTTGAAGCAGAACGCCAGAAAGACGTTCTGCTTGGTCTTCCGGTAGCTCCAGCGGCTGATCTCGCGAGCCGTCACGACAGCCCGCAGGCGATTGCCGACGATCACGATGTCGGCCGACTCGATGGCGATGTCCGTGCCGGCGCCCATCGCGATCCCGACGTCCGCCTGCATCAGGGCCGGCGCATCGTTGATGCCGTCCCCCACCATGGCCACGCGTCCCCGCCGCTGGAGTCGCCGGACGATCTCGGCCTTCTGCCCTGGTAGAACCCCCGCATGGATCTCTTCGATGCCCAGCGCCTGGCCCACACGCCGCGCGGCGCCCTCGTTGTCGCCGGTCACCAGGACGGGGTCCATGCCGGCGGCCCTCATTCCGGCCAGCGCCGCGGTCGCGTCCTCCCGCAGCTCATCCCCGAACGCGAGCGCGCCGAGCAGCTCGCGGTCGCGACCCACGACCACAACGGTCTGGCCTGCGCCCTCGAGCTCGCTCACGCGCTGGCGAACGGGTGACACGTCGATGCCGTTCGCCTCGAGATACGCGGCGCGGCCGACCAGGATCCGCTGCCCTCCGACGCGTGCCGAGACGCCCTGGCCCGCCACGGCCTCGAACTCCTCGACCTCCGGGACCTGCAGGCCACGGTCGAGCGCGGCGTCAAGCGTCGCCCGGGCGAGCGGGTGCTCGGACGAGGCCTCGGCGGCCGCGGCGAGCGCGAGGAGCTCGTCGGCGCTCCCGAGCGCCACCACGTCCTTGAGCACTGGACGCCCCACCGTCAAGGTGCCCGTCTTGTCGAGGACGATGTGCCGGACCAGCCGGAAGGCCTGGAACGCCTCCCCCGTCCGCATGAGGATGCCGTGGTCCGCCGCCTCTCCCGCCCCGCGGACGATCGACAGCGGGGCCGCGATGCCGACCGCGCACGGGTAGCCCATCACGAGCACGCTCAGGGCGGCGAACACCGCCCGCTGGAGGTCGGGCTGGCCGGCCAGCCACCACGCCCCCACCGTCCATCCGATGAACGACAGCGCCGAGAGGGTCAGCACGGTCGGGGCGTAGATCAGAAGCATGCGGTCGACCAGGTGGAGGATGCCTGGCTTCAGCGCGCGCGCATCCTCGACGTGGCGGATCACTTGCTGGAGGAAGCTCTCGGCGCCGATCGCGGTCACGCGCACCAGCAGGGTGCCGAGCCCGTTGATGGAGCCGCCGATGATACCATCGCCCTCGGTCTTCTCGACGGGCACCGGCTCGCCGGTCACGAACGACTCGTCCACCGCCGAGTGGCCAGCCACCACGCGACCATCGACCGGCACGCGCTCGCCGGGCCGGATACGGACCAGGTCGCCGACGACGACCTCCTCGATCCCGACCTCGACCTCGCGGTCGCCGCGGACCACCCGCGCTGTGTCCGGCTGCAGGTCGAGCAGCCGCTTGACGGCCTGGGAGCTGCGCGTTTTCACCAGGAGCGACAGCCACTCGGAGAAGGTGTGGTAGGTCACGATGAGGACGGCCACCGCGAAGAACGGCGCGGTCGGGAAATCGGGCCGCCCCAGGATCAGCCCCAGGACCCCGCCGGTCAGGCCCGCGAACGCTCCGAACTCGAGGAGTACGTGCTGGTTCAGGATGCCGCGCCGGATCGACTGGAACGCCATCGTGAGGAAGTGAGGGGCCAGCCCGAACACGACGAGAACCGCCATCGCGCCGACCACCCAGGGCACGCCCGCTCCTACCGCGCCCCACGCCTTGGCGGCGAGCACGGCGGCCGCCGCTCCGGCGAATCCCACCGTGCCGACCACAGCCCGGCCCAGGCCCTGACTCCGGAGGATCAGGAACGCCAGCGCCCCGAGCGTGAGCGCGACCACCGCGTCCAGCGCCAGGAGCCACACGCTGCGGATCTGCAAGATCATCGCGATCGTGACCAGGGAGAGCCCGATGGCCGCCAGCAGTCGCTTCCCTTCACGGGCCAGCTCGGCTTCTTCTTCCTCGTAGGGACGCACCTTGCGGGGGTCGTAGAGGGAGTACCCGATGTCCTTCAGCGTGCGCTGGATGTCCTGCGGCGTGACCACCCCAGGGTCGAACTCCACCAGCGCCTGCTCGTGGGTGAGGCTCACGGCGACCTTGTGCACGCCGGGCAGTTGCGCCACCGCCTTCTCGATCGTCCTAGTGCAGAGCGAGCAATGCAGACCGCTGATCTTGGCGAGGAACCTGGACCGTCCGCCCGGAGCGCGGCCCTGCTCCACCCAGTACGGCCTGGCCGCGGTCGGCTCAATCGTCGCGATGCTGCTCATGAGACCACCTCGTATCCAGCCTGCTTGATCCGGGCCTGGACCGCCTCGGCGGATGTCCGCCGCGGGTCGAAGACCACCTTGACCCGCGCGGCGCGGTGATCCGCCGTGCTCCGAACCACGCCCGCGACCTGCGCGAGCGCCCGCTCGATGCGTTGCTCGCACGCGCCGCAGCTCATGCCCGTCACGTGAAGCTCCAGCCGTTCCATGTCCAGCCCTTTCCGAAGTCAGTTGCCCCTCGTGACTACCCCCTGACGCCGCCGCCCTCGGCCCGCCGGCGCCTCGATGTCGCTGCAGTCGAGCGAGCTCGTCCCGTGCTTGCGCCTGGCCGTCCGGTACGTCTCGCGGCGGTGACGCTCGTCCAGGTCAGCGAAGGCGCGCTGGCCGCCCGCGCTGGCCCGTGCCGTCAGCTCATCGTCGGTCGGTGACGTCGCCGCGGCTCGCGCTGGGCCCGGCGGGCGCTCCGGCCCCCTCCTCCCAGAACGCCGAGATCTCCATGAGCACGTGCTGGTTGAGGATCCGGCGTCGCACGGAGGCCCACGCCATCCGGAGGATGGGCAGGCCCGGGCCGAACACCATGACCACCGCCAGCGCCGCCATGAGCCAGTGACCCAACGGGTGGTGGCGTCCGACCCACATGAGCAGCATCACCACGAGGCCGATCCAGGCGCCGGCACCGGCGATGACGAGGCGGTCGCGCTCGCGGGCGAGCTCGGCCTCCTCTTCCTCGAACGTCCGGACCCGGACCGGGTCCCGGACCGTGTAGCCCAGGCTGCGCAGCGTGTCGGTGAGCGCCGCCGGGCTGACGCGACCCGGGTCGTAGGCGACCAGCGCCTCCTCGTGGGCGAGGCTCACGTGGACCTCGGCCACGCCGTCGATCGGCCGAGCCCCTTGCGGATCGTCTCCGCACAGAAGGAGCAGGCCAGGCCGCCGACCTTGACCTGGAGCTTGGCCAGCGCCATCAACGCGCCCCGAGGGGCGCTCCGCCCCGCTTCGACTTCAGCGGCCGGCCCCGGCCCGCAGTGCCGGCGGTCGAAACGCGCTTCGGCCCGCCTTCGATGTGGGGACACACCGCGGCGCCGGTGGTTCGCGTGCGCTTCCAGGCCGCGAGGCTTTGCCGGATCCGCTTCCGAAGGATCAGCAGGTCGGCCAGCTTGCGGTCGAGTTCGGCCGCCTTGGCGCGCAGCAGCTCGTGCACGTGGGCGCACGGCGGCCGGCCCCCCTGGCGGATCGCGATGATGTCCCGGATCTCCGCCAGTGTCAGCCCGAGACCGGCCGCCCGCCGGACGAAGCGCAGCCGGTCGACCGCCTCGTCGCCGTACACGCGGTAGCGGTTGGCGGCCCGCCGCGGGGGCGGCAAGATCCCCGTCCGCTCGTAGAAGCGGATGGCCTTGGGGGTGACGCCGGCCCGAAGGGCCAGCTCGCCGATCTTCAGCCCGCCCGTCATGCGGTCACGTTAAACCTTGCCCCTTGGGGGAAGGTCAAGGGGCGCCGTCGGGCCGTGATAGGCGGCACCTATACCCTCACCCACTGACGGGCCGGCGAACGCCTGCGCGCCCTGGCCCGCACCCGCTCCGGGGGTTGGCGCACTTGACAGCGCCGGCGCCCGTGCTACAGGGAACGATCGGAGTTCCTCAGATCGATCGAGCGGCAGTCACGATGCTGGTCGGGGATGCCTCCTGCCTCCCGGCGGGGAACGACCGGGGCCGGGGCAAGGCGCGGATCGCAACCAACGCCCTGCGTCGCCAGCTGGAGCAAGACCTCCGCGCCGCCGCCGATCGCCTCACGCGGATGGAGGATCCTCCGGAATCGCTCTCCGCTGCCGCCCTCGATCACATCTGCAAGGAGGTGCAGCCGCGATGAAGTCCTGGAAGTCTGTCCTGGCCGTGGGTCTGGCGTTGCTGCTCGTCGCCACATCGGCGATGGCGCAGTCGACCTCACCCGCTCCGGCTGACTCTCCGGGTCGGACGGACGGCGGTGCGAGCGTCGCGACGCCGTCCCCGGCACCTGGCGCCGGGGAGACGACGGCCCAGCCGACCAAGCCCGCCGCCAAGCGGTCACGGAGCCCGGTCAGCCGCGAGCAGGTCACGGCCGTCCAGCAGGCGCTGAAGGACCGGGGCCACGACCCGGGTGAGATCGACGGCGCCCTGGGGCCCAAGACCCGGGCCGCGCTGCGCGAGTTCCAGAAGAAGGAAGGCCTGAAGGTCACCGGCCGCCTCGACAGCGCGACGCTGGCGAAGCTCGGCGTCGGCGCGACCGGCACCGCAGCGGCGACGACCCAGCCCG
>DATLZL010000342.1:0-12325 GCA_035574035.1 Binatia bacterium
CGGTTCGTCGCCCGCGGCCGGGTCCTGCGCCCGGGCCGGACGCTGGCCGTGTGCTCGGCCGACGTGCTGGCGGTCGCCGACGGGCGGGAGCGGCCGGTGGCCGCGATGCTGACCACGATGATGGCCGTCGAGGAGCGCCCCGACGTGCCGGCCGGCCTCTAGCGGCGATGATCGTCCACCTGAACCACCTCGGGACCGGCGTCGCCGCCGGCGCTGGCGAGGCGCTCCGGGCGGTGCTGGCCCTGGTCGAGGAGGGACGCATCGACCCCGCCCTGCTGCCCTCGCTGCGCGTGCACCTGGACTGGATCCAGTACCGGTCGAACTTCCGCGAGCCGGTCAGCGTGCGGCGGGCGACCGACGGGCGCGGCGCGCCGCTGCCGCTGGCCGAGATCGCCGTGGACCTGCGCCAGACCGGCGGGCCGGCGCTGCGCGAGGCCCTGCTGGGGGCGCTGCCCGGCCTGGCTCCGGAGCCCGAGCGCGACGGGCGCCTGCCGCTGGAGCCGTTCACGCCGCTGCGCGACTCCATCATCTGGCGGTTCAACCGCCTCTTCTGGCAGCGCCTGGACGACTGGGAGGCGGCGGCCGGCCGGGGGTTCGAGCAGGCGCTGCCGAGCGGCCGCTCCGACGCCCACCACGCGCAGGCGGTCGCCGACTCGGTGGCCGAGTTCTGGACCCTGCTCCGCGACCTCGACAAGCGCGGCGCCCTGCCGGCCGAGATCTTCCTGCTGGAGATCGGGGTGGGCACCGGGCTGCGGGCCGCGCTGTGGCTGGACCGCTTCCAGGCCCTGGACGAGGAGCGCGGCACCGGATACTACCCGCGGCTCCGCTTCCTGCTGGGGGACTACTCGGTCCCGGCGCTCGACCGGGCGGCCGAGACGGTCGCCCGTCACCGCGACCTGGTGAGCCTGGTCGTCCTCGACGCGCTCAACCCGCTCCGCACGCTGGCCTTCCTCCGCTACAAGGTGCTGTTCGTGCACCTGACCAACGTCTACGACAACCTGCCGGCCGACGAGCTGGTCCGCCGCGACGGCCGCCTCTACCTGGTGGAGGCGCGCGCCTACGTGCCGGCCGCCGACCGCGACCGCCTGCAGGCGACGTTCGACATCCCGCCCGGCGACTTCCTCGCCGTCGTCGAGCGCCTGCTGACGGTGGGGCCGGAGGCGCTCGACGACCGCGGGCGGGGCACGGCGTTCTGGCGGGCCCTGTGGGCGGCCGTCCGGCTGGAGGAGCGGCTGGTGGCCCTGGAGGCGCCGGCCCAGGCCCCGCTGCCGCCCGGCCTCGACGAGCGCCACCTGGAGGACCTGCTGGCCGAGGCGCCGGACGACGTGCGCTTCCACCTCTCGCGCGGGGCGGCCGAGAGCTTCGTCCATACGTTGCCCCTGCTCCACCCGCGCGGCTACCTTCACGTGCAGGACATCTTCGTGACCGCGATGGCCGAGTACCGCCAGCGGTTCCGCGGGCCGGGCAAGCTGGACGGCTCCGTGGTCAACTGGGTGAACGGGGCGCTGCTGCGCTCGATCGGCGCCCGCGCCGGCTACGACGTCCACTTCGCGCCGTTCCACTACCGTCCCGGCTCGCTGACGTCGGTGCTGTACACGACGCCGCGCGACTGAGGGACGCCATGAGGGACCGGGACGCTCCGCTGCTGCCCACCGCCGTGGTCGGCAGCTATTCGATGCCGGCCTGGCTCGAGCGGGCCAAGAACGACTACCTGCTGCGCCGCATCACCCGGCGCGACTTCGACGAGATGCACGACGCCGCCGTCAAGGCCGCCATCAAGGACCAGGAGGTGGCCGGCGTCGACATCGTCTCCGACGGCGAGCTGCGGCGCGACAACATGATCGACTACTTCGCCGTCCGGCTGCCGGGGGTGGAGATCGACCACGCCTCCAAGCGCTTCTACTACGACTTCTACGACAGCGTGGTCCGGGGCCGGCTCCCCACCGCGCCGCTGGGACTGGTGGAGGACTTCCGCTTCCTGCGCCGCTTCACCGACCGCCGGGTGAAGGTGACCATCACCGGGCCTCACTCGCTGGTCAAGCGCATCCGCAACGAGTACTACCCGAGCGAGGCGGCCTTCGCGCTCGACCTGGCCCGGGTGCTCAACCTGGAGCTCCGGGAGCTGGTCGCCGCCGGCGCCACCGACATCCAGATCGACGAGCCCTACTACTCGGGGTTCCCGGAGGACCTCGGGTGGGGGGTGGCGGCGGTCAACGCGATGGTGGAGGGCGTGTCGGCCCACCTCTCGCTGCACATCTGCTACGGCAACCGCTACGGCAAGCCCTCCTGGGAGGGCAGCTACCGGTACCTGTTCCCCGCCATCCTGGACGCCCGGGTCCACCAGCTCACCCTGGAGTTCGCGCGCCGGGGCGAGGACGACGTCAAGCTCTTCCGGGAGTTCGCCTCGCCCTTCGTGCTGGGGCTGGGCGTCGTCGACGTCAAGACCCAGGAGGTGGAGAGCCCGGCCCTGGTGGCCGAGCGGCTGCGCCAGGCGCTCGAGCTGCTGCCGCCCGAGCGGCTGGCCGTCAACCCCGACTGCGGGCTGCTGCACCTGCCGCGCGACGTCGCCTTCGCCAAGCTCTGCGCCATGGTGGAGGGCACCCGGCTCGTGCGGCGCGAGCTCGGCGAGTGACGAACCCGCTGGCCGAGGCGCTCGCCGCCGGGCGCTTCTGCTACGTCGTCGAGCTGGTCGCCTCCCGCCTGCGCCGGGAGGCCCAGCTGCTGGCCGTCGCCTCCGGGCTGGCCCGCCTGCCCGAGGTGGTGGCCGGCAGCGTGACCAGCTACGCCGGCGGCGCGCTGGGCCACGACCCGGTCCGGGTGGCGACCGCCGCCCGCGCCCGCGGCCTCACGCCCAACGTGCACCTCACCTGCGTCAGCCAGGACCGGGCCGGGCTGCGCAAGACGCTCGAGGACCTGGCCGCGCTGGGCCTCGTCAACGTCTTCGCGCTGACCGGCGACTGGCCGAAAGCCCAGGTCCACGGCCCCGGCGAGCCGGCGGCGCCGTCGGTGTTCGACCTGGACTCGGTGCAGCTCGTGCGCCTGATCGCCGACCTCCGACGGGCCGGCACGCCCTTCCACGTCTCGGTCGCCGTCTCGCCCTTCAAGTACGTGGAGTCCGACCTGGTCTGGCAGTACCTCAAGCTCGAAAAGAAGGTCGCGGCCGGCGCCGATCTCGCCATCACCCAGGTCGGCTGGGACGCCCGCAAGTTCGCCGAGCTCCGGCGCTGGGTGGACGAGCGCGGCCTCGGCATCCCGCTGCTCGGCAACGTCTACGTGCTGGGCCGGCGGGCGGCCGAGAAGATGGCGGCCGGCGAGCCCCCGGGCTGCTGGGTGTCGCCGGCCCTGCTCGAGACGGTGCGGCGCGAGAGCCAGGCGCCGGATGGCGGGCTCCGGGGGCGCCTGGAGCGGGCGGCCCGCACCGTGGCCGTGCTCCGGGGCCTTGGTTATGCCGGCGCCTACCTCGGCGGCACCCACGAGCCCGAGCACGTCGCCTGGATCATCCGCCGGGCCGAGGCGCTCGCCCCCCGCTGGCGCGACCTCGCGCCCGGGCTCGACTGGGCGCCGGCCGGGGGCTTCTACCTCTACGGGGACTGGGCCCCGTGGACGGAGGACGAGGCCCCGGGGTCGAGCGCGCGGGCGGAAAGGCCGGGCGGCGCGGACTCGGCGGCGAGTTCGGCAGCAGGCGCGTCGCCTCGGAGCCCGGTCACCGCCGCGATGCCGGTCGGGCCCGCGGGCCCCGGGACTCCGCGCACCCGCCGAGAGTGGCTACCGCGGGTGCTCGACGCGCTGGGCCGCCGCCTGCCCGTCACGCGCGAGAGCCGGCTGCGCCGGATGCTCCGGCGGCTCTTCGCGGCAATCGACCGCGCCCCCGCCCTGGCGGCGGCGGTGGAGCGGGTCGAGCTCGCGATCAAGCGACCGCTGTTCGGCTGCCAGGCCTGCGGCAACTGCGTGCTCGGCTACCTCGAGTACGTCTGCCCCCAGACCTGTCCCAAGCAGATGCGCAACGGCCCCTGCGGCGGCAGCGCCTTCGGCCGCTGCGAGGTCGTGGACCGCCCGTGCATCTGGGGACGCGTCTACGAGCGCGCCCGCGCCGCCGGCCGGCTCGACGCCCTGCTGGTCTACGTCCCCCCGCCCGACCGCGCGCTGCAGGGCACCAGTTCCTGGATCAACTACTTCCTCGAGCGCGACAGCCGGCCCGGCCGGGAGAAGCCCTGAGCGCCCGGCTCAGTCCGGCAGGCGCACGGCCCGCACGAGCCACTCGTGACCGGCCCGGGCGGGGACGGGCCGGGGCGGCCGGCCCTCGTGCTCGATCCGGAACCGCCCGCCCAGCAGACGCCGGACCTCGTCGAGGTCCACCGGGAACGGCGGCCCGTCCTCGCCGCCCCGGACCGGGAAGAAGACCGCCAGGAACCAGCCGCCGGGCCGGAGGATCCGGGCGACCACGTCCACATACTCCGACCGGCGCCCGGGGTCGATCGCGCAGTAGCACGTGTACTCCCACACGCCGTCGAAGGCGCCCGAGTACTCGGGACCGAGCGCGAAGAGGTCGCGCGCCTGGAAGTCCACGGCCACGCCCTCCCGCCGGGCCAGAGCCCGGGCCTCGTCGAGCACGGCCGGCACGAAGTCGAAGGCCGTCACCTCGTAGCCGTGGCGGGCGAGCAGCCGGGCGTCGTGGCCCCGGCCGCAGCCCGGGACGGCCACTCGGCCGGCCGGAGGCGGCGCGGTCCGGAGCAGGTGGACGAGCGTGGGGTGGGGCCCTCCGAGCTCCCAGCCGTCCTCGCCCGCGGCGTACATCCCCTCCCAGAACGCGGGCGCACTGACGTCGCGCATGGCTCCCACCCCGTCGAGACACTCCCCGGCCGGGCGGTCCGGGCCCGGTGCCCGGCGCCGGCCCGGTGCCTACAATTCTGCCCGACGGGAGGAAGGCCGTGGCGGGAGCGCGCATCGTCGCCCACGTGGACATGGACGCCTTCTACGCGGCGGTCGAGGAGCGCTACCACCCCGAGCTCCGGGGCCAGCCGCTGGTCGTGGGCGCCGACCCGAAGGCCGGCGCCGGCCGGGGCGTGGTCACGACCGCCAACTACCTGGCCCGACGCTACGGGATCCGCTCGGCGATGCCCATCTCCCGGGCCTGGCGGCTGGCCGAGGCGGCCCGGCGCCGGGGCGAGCCGGCCACCCTCTTCATCCGCGGTCACCACGACCTCTACGCCCGGGTCTCCGCCCGCATCATGGCCTTCCTGACCGAGCGGGCCGACGCCCTCGAGGAGGCGAGCATCGACGAGGCCTACCTGGAGCTCACCTCGCTCGGCTCCTTCGAGCGGGCCGCCGAGCACGCCCGGACCCTCAAGCGGGAGGTCGCCGAGCGCGAGGGGCTCACCTGCTCGGTCGGCATCGGGCCCAACAAGCTCGTGGCCAAGATCGCCTCCGACGCCGACAAGCCCGACGGGCTGACGGTCGTCCCGCCGGAGGCGGTGCAGGCCTTCCTCGACCCCCGCCCGGTCCGGGTCATCCCCGGGGTCGGGCCGAAGACCGAGCTCTTCCTTCGCGAGCGCGGCATCCGGACCGTGCGCGAGCTCCGGGCGGTGCCGCTGCTGCAGCTGGTCGACTGGTTCGGCCGCTGGGGCGAGGACCTCCACGACAAGGCGCGCGGGCTCTCCGAGAGCCCGGTGTCGAATGCCTGGGAGCCGAAGTCCGTCGGCGCCCAGGAGACCTTCGAGGAGGACAGCCTGGACCCGACCTTCCTGGTCGAGCGGACGCGGGCCCTGGCCGGCGACGCGGCCGCCCGCCTGGAGGCTCAGGGCTTTCGCGCATTCCGCACGGTGACGCTGACCGTCCGGTTCGAGAACTTCACCACCGTCACCCGCGCCTGGACGGCGCCCGAGGCGCGCTCGGGCGAGGAGGCCGTCTTCCAGGCCGCGCTGCGGCTGCTCCTGCCCTTCCTGGACCACCGCGAGAACCCGCGGCGCCGGCGCCTGCGGCTGATCGGCATCCGTCTCGAAAAACTTCTCCGATGAGTGGGTAACGGCCTTCGCTCAGCCCCGGCGACGGCCGGCTCGGGACGCGGCAGCCGGGCTGGCATGTCTTTTGGGATCGGTGTTGGACATGGATCGCGCGTTCGTCGCCCGGCTCCGCTGCCCGCTCACCGGCGGCCCGCTGGCGGTCGAGACCGCCGACGGCCCGGGCGAGATCCGTCACGGGCTCCTCCGCTCGGACGGGGGCCTGTTCCCGGTGGTGGCCGGCATCCCGGTGCTCGAGGTGAGCCAGCGAGCGGTCGACGCTGTCGCGGCGCTGCGCAGGGGCCGGCCCGACGAGGCGCTGCTGCGCATGGTGCAGCCGTCCTGGTGGCCGCAGCCGGCGGCGGCGACCTGGCTCCCGGGGCTGTCGGCGACGCTGGCCGCGCGCCGTCGCGCGGTGCTCAACGGCTTCCTGCGGCCCGAGGCTACCGCCTGCCAGCTGTTCGACGCGTGCTTCCCGGCGCGGTGGCCCAGGCTGCGGGAGGCCTTCAACTACCTCTACTACCGCTTCGGCCAGCCTCGACACCTGGTCTCGCTGGCCTTCGCCACCCTGGCCGAGGAGGGGCCGGTCCTCGACGTGGGATCGGGTGCCGGGCACGTCGCCCGCTACCTCGGCGTCCGGGTCCCCGTGGTCGGCATGGATCGGGACTTTGCGCTCCTCTACGTCTCGCGCCGGATCGTCGCCCCGCAGGTGCCTGTCGTCTGCGCCGATGCCGAGCGCCGGTTTCCGTTTCCCGACCGCTCCTTCCCCGTCGTCTACTCGTCCGACGTGCTGTACGCGCTCCGCCACAAGGCGCACGTCGTGGGTGAGTTCGAGCGCGTGCTGCGGCCCGGAGGTCGCATCCTGGTCACCGCGCTGCGTAACAGCGCGCGCCCCGACGCCGCCGGGCACCCGATCAGCCCCGAGGCCTACGACCGGCTCTTCTCGCGGTGGCCGCGCCGGCTGGTCGCCGACGACCGTGTGCTGGAGGCCTACCTGGACCGTCGGGGCCCGCCGCTCGCCGCGGTGGAGCCCCTCGGGGATGCGGAAACGTTCTCTCTCGTCGCCGCCGGGACCGAGGAGCTCTTCCGCAGGGCGCCCGCCCGCTTCGCCGACTGGCCGCACGCAGCGGGCCGCCTGGGGTTCAACCCCCTCTACCGCGTGCGCCCCCTGCCCGGCGGCGTGCGCCTCACGCTCGAGCCTCCGTCGCCGGCGTGGGAGGCCGAGCACGCGGCCTGCCGCCGCTACATGCCGGCCGAGGTGACGGTACCCGACGCCGTCCTCCGGGCGCTCGAGCAGGGCGCCCGGACGGAGACGGTCGAGGCCCTCGTGGCCGCGTGCGTGCTGGTCGACCTGCCGGACCGCTACGGGACGTCCTCCGTCGTGCGGCGTCTGCCCGGCCTGCTCCGGAGGTTTCGCGCCGCCGACCCGTTCGCCGAGCCGGCGATCTCCCGCGCCTGACCGACGGACCACCCCGGGGCGTCCCGTGAGGCGCGTCGACGCCGGGGACTGGCCACGCTGGCACGCGGGCCGAGGAATTTTGTCCGCCCTCCGAGTCGGAGCGCCGTCCAAAGCCGCGGCGGGCCGGGCCTGGCGCATTGGCACCCCCTCTGCAGAGGACCGTGTCCGCAGCCAGTTCATCCGCCGTCACGATCGCGGCAGTGCACTCTCAACCAGTCAGGAGGAGCGGACCTCAGATGAATCGCGCGTGGATGGTGGTCCTCATGCTCGCGGTAGTGGTGCCGGCGGCCGCCTTCGCTCAGGCGCCGGTGGGCGCCTGGTGCGGTGGCTCGTACGGCACCGAGGGCACCAACTTCGGAGAGTGCGTCAGCATCAGCAGCGGCCCCCAGGTGGCCGGACAAGGTTCGGGTCTGCGGTCGGAGATGGTGCCGACCCGGCCGGAGCAGCCCTCCGCCCCGCGTGACCGGTCCGGCGAGGTCGAGTCGCCCGGGAACGACTAGTTCGTTCGCCGCATCCCGCCGCTCCCCGCGCCCGGGGCCCCGTCCCGGGCGCGGGCTTCTTGTATGGGCCCCCCGTCACCGTCCCCCATGACGATGAAGTGGCGCTCGGCGACCGGCATCTCGACCTCGACCGGCTTGCGCTCGACGGTGCGGCAGGCGGCCAGGCAGAGAAGCGCGGCGAGCGCGGCGACCCAAGCGTTCGCCATCTCCGCCCCCTCCGTCGCGGTCGGTGTGGGCGGGGATGCTCGCACCGCAACCGGCCGACGTCAAGGGCCTGCCGCGCCGAAAAATCCTGGCTCCGGCCCGCCCATGCGCGAAGATCGGGCGGGCGGTTTCGACCGTCCGGAAAGGAGAGCCCTATGAGGCGAATCGTCGCCCCGCTGCTCGTCCTGCTGTTCGCGCTCGCTGCCGCCGTCCCCGGGCCGGCCCTGGGCCAGGCCAAGAAGGAGCCGGCGAAGTCCGAGACCAAGGCGGCCGAGAAGCCGGCCGCCGAGAAGAAGGCGCCCCTCGACATCAACAGCGCGACCGAGGAGCAGCTGCGGACGCTGCCCGGCATCGGTGAGGCCTACGCCAAGAAGATCATCGAGGGCCGTCCGTACAAGCGCAAGGACGAGCTGGTGAAGAAGAAGATCCTGCCCGAGGCCACCTACGACAAGATCAAGGACCAGATCGTCGCCCGGCAGGCCAAGAAGTAGCCGCCGGCCGGGCCGGCGCCGGGGGGCGGGGCGTCAGCGGAAGCCGGCGATCTCGCCCACGACGCGCACGCGCGTGCGCAGCGAGTTGCCGGGCAGGTAGGCGAGCGGGATATCCTCGACCTCCACCACCGCGAGGGTCTCCCGCCGGGCGCCGGCCCGCACGGCGCGCTCCTCGGCCAGCCGGCGGGCCTCCGCGATCGCCGCCTCCCGCGACATGTTCTGGAAGACCAGATCGAGCTCGCCGCCCACCTGCGCGATGGCTGCGCCGACGGCGTTGGCCACCGCGTGATGGGGCACCGCGAGCACGCGGGAGATGCCGGGCATGCGGGGCGGCACCAGGAACGAGGCGCCGCCGACGGCGATCACCGGGATCTCGCGCGCGTCGGGCTTCATCCGGTCCACGGCCTCGGCGATACGGGCGTGGACCTCGCCGACGGCGGCCCGGACCAGGTCCGTCGGCAGCCGGAGCACCGCCGCCGGGTCGCCGAGGCTCACCAGCCCGGCCGCCACCGCGAGGTCGGTGCACGTGAGCCGGTCGCCGCCGAAGACGAGCGCCTGTTCGGTCAGCCGGAAGCCGACGCTCTCGGGGCCGATGCGGAGCGGGTCCGGCTCGACCAGCGTGCCGCCGCCCAGCGCCAGCGACAGCACGTCCGGCATGCGGAACAGCGTCCGCACGCCGCCGATCTCCACCACCCCGTTCGCCTCCCGCGGGAAGCCGTGGCGGACGCATCCCACGTCGGTGGTGGTGCCGCCCACGTCCACGACGATCGCGTCCCCCACCCCGGACAGGAACGCCGCCCCGCGCATGCTGTTGGTGGGCCCGGAGGCGAAGCTGTAGACGGGGAAGGCGGCGGCCTGGCTCGCCAGCGTCACCGTGCCGTCGTTCTGCGTGAGGAAGAGCGGGGCCTCCAGGCCGCTCGCCGCCAGCGCCTCCTCGAAGGCCCGGGTCGTGCGGCGGGCCAGGTCGATCAGGGCGGCGTTGAGCAGGCAGGCATTCTCCCGCTCGAGCAGGCCCAGCCGGCCGAGCTCGTGGGAGAGGGTCACGGCCGCGCCCGGGCACTCCTCGGCCAGGATCTCCGCCGCCCGCCGCTCGTCGCTCGGGTCGATGGGCGAGAACACCGCCGCCACGCCGACCGCGCGGAGGCCGGCCGCCCGGATCGCCCGGGCGGCCCGGCGGACGGCCGCCTCGTCGAGCGACACGATGCGGCGGCCGTCCACCTCGTGGCCGCCCTCGGCCATGAAGACGGCGCCGCGCACGATGGCGGCCAGGTCGGACGGCCAGTCCACGAACGGCGGCAGGGAGGCGCTGGCCGGAAGCCCGATGCGGAGAGCGGCCACCGGGGTGAGGTCCCGGCGCTGGACGACGGCGTTGGTGAAGTGGGTGGTGCCGATCATGACCGCGTCCACCCGGCGGCGGTCGGGCGGGACGCCGGCCAGCAAGGCCCGGAGCGCGGCCACGATGCCGGTGGTCACGTCGGCCGTGGTCGGCGTCTTCACCGCGTGCTCGACCCGCGTCCCCTCGAGCAGCACGGCGTCGGTGTTGGTGCCGCCGACGTCGATCCCGATGCGCCTCACCGCAGGATCACGCTCACGCCGGCGGTCCGAACACCGAGCGGAAGTCGAGGTCGTAGCCGAAGGCGCGCGGCCCGACGAGCTCCAAGCCCCGGGGCGTGAGCAGGATGTCGGGGGCCGGCAGCGCGATGACGGTGACCCGCTGCCCGTAGCGCAGCGTCTCGGTCCCGATGGCCTCGCCGGTCAGGGTGTCCATCACGCCGATCAGGTCGGGCGTCATGACCCGCGGCTCGCCGTCGTGCCAGCCCACGGCCCACTCGTTCTGGAAGGCGAGGTCGAAGCGCTGGCCGGCATACTCGTCGAGTCCCTCCAGCCGGGCGGTGCCGCGCAGGAACCCCTCGGTCGTCCGCCGCGCGACGTCCTGGACCTTGCCGCGGAACAGGAGCCGCCCGCCCTCGGCGTCGAGGACGGCGTCGACCGGGTCCTCGTGAGCGCGGCGGGCGGCCTGTACGATCGCTCCGAGCCGGATGGCCTTGGTCGTCGTGTAGAGGATGGCGGCCTCCTTGACCTCGCGGCCGGTGCGCGGGGCCTTGCAGGTGGCGGCGGTGGAGCCGACCTCGGTGCAGGCCTTGCGCGACAGGCGCTCCATCCACTTCCAGTCCGCGGCCCGGGCCACGATCACCGCGTTGTCGCGCACGTCGGCCAGCGTGAGCGGGAAGCAGCGTAGGCCCATGATGGCGAAGCTCGTCATCTGGGCCTCCGGGAACGCTCGCCCCATCGCGTCGGCGTCCACCACCGGAAGGTCGAGCACCGCGCCGGCCAGGAACGGGGCCAGCCCGTTGCCGCCGCCGATCTCCACCGCCATGACGGCGCGGAACTGGCGGCCGGTGTACTCCTCCATCATCCGGACGGCGCGGGCGATCGCCTGCGGGTCCTTGAAGCGCTCCTGGGTCACCAGCGGCGCTCCCATGAACGACACCACCGCCACGTCGTCGTCGTCGGCCAGGGCGGCCGGGTCGAGCAGCCGCACCACGGCGCCCCCGGCGTAGAGCCGGCGCATGTTCAGCAGGCCGTGGTAGGGGCTGCCCCCGCCCCCGGCGCCCAGGATCCAGGCGCCGACGGCGAGCTGCTCGATCTCCTCCAGCGAGACCGGCCGCGAGGGCTCCGCCATCAGGCCAGCAGTTCCTGCACCGCGCGGGCGGCCACCGAGATCGCCAGCACGCACGGGCGGCCGGACACGGCCCGGACGCGGTCCTTCATCGCCTGGTCGTAGCCCATGCAGTCGAGCACGATCAGGTCCGGCCGGCGGCGGGCCATCTCGCCCGCGGCGACGTCGACAGCGGCCGGGTCGGCTCCGGGCTCGAGAGCGATCGTCTCCACCTCCCAATCGCCCTGACGCCACTTGTCCCGCATCGCCGCCTCCTGCTCGGCGATCGGCATGAACACGCCCAGTCGGCCGCGAGGCAGGAGCCCGTGGACCACCCCGGTCAGGACCGCCGAGGGGAAGACCAGGATCCCGCGCGGGCTGAGCCCCTCGAAGACGCCGGTACAGTTCATGAGCGTGACGGCGACCCCGGCCTCGCCCAGCCGGTCCAGCGCCGCCTGGGCGCGCTTGGTCACCTCCGCCTTGCTGATGACGACCCCGGCGCCGTCGGGCAGGGTCGTGAACAGCGCATCGTGCGAGCCGGTGGGTCGGAGCCGGTCGATCTCGGGCCGGCTCAGGCCGTCGAGCGCCCCCACCAGCCGGATCGGCTGCCCCGGCCCGAGCACGCGCCGCAGCTCGGCCTCGATCTCCGGCCGCGGCGCCTGTCCGATCACCACCACCCCCAGCGTGCGCTTCGCCTCCGTCATCGCCGCCTCCTCCCCCGTCCAACGGTGCCGCTGGCGCCGCCGCCCGGCTGGCCCGGGCCGGTATCGCGCCCGACTCCGTGCGGGGCGGGCCCCTCACTCGGTCAGGATCACGCCGTCCTCGGCTCCCCAGCCGACCCGGACCCGGCTGCCGAGCGGTCGGATGCGGCCGCCGCGGTCGTTGGGCTCCAGCACCAGCAGGAGGCGCCCGGGGTCGCAGGCGATCCGGTAGAGCACCGCGGTCCCCTGGAAGTTCGCGCTCTCGATGGTCCCGCCGACCACGTTGTCGGCCCGCTCGCCCTCGCCGAGCAGGCG
>DATLZL010000343.1:0-2164 GCA_035574035.1 Binatia bacterium
CGAAGTGCACCGCCACTCCCCGCTCGGCGAAGAAGCGCTGGGCCTTGCGGGTGTCCTGGCAGTCGGGAAACCCGAAGATCTGGACCGAGGGGACGCCGGAGGACTTCACCCGGCTTCTCGGCCGCCGCGGACCTGCGCGGCCCGTCGCTGCAGGTCCTCCCACGAGGACCACGGCACCGGGGGGCTCCCCGGAGGGTTGTTCCGGCCGCTGCCCGGCCCGTGATAGTCCGACCCGCCCGTCGCCACGAGGTCGAACCGCCGGCACAGGGCGAGGTAGGCCTCCGTCTGGGCCGGCGAGTGCTCCGCGTAGTAGGCCTCGATGCCCATCAGTCCCGCCTCCACCAGGCCGGGAATCAGGGCGTCGCGGTCGGCCAGGCCTGGATGGGCCAGGACGGGCACACCTCCGGCCCGGCGGATCACGGCCACCGCCTCGGCGGGCGACAGGCGTCGCCGTGGCACGCTGGCCGGTCCGCCCGCCTTCAGGTACCGGTCGAAGGCCTCCCGCACCGTGCGGACGTAGCCGCGGTTGACCATCACCTGGGCGACGTGCGGGCGTCCGGGCGCCCCGTCGCCGGCGAGGGCGAACACCTCGGCGGGGTCGATGGGCAGGCCCAGGGCGGCCAGGCGCTCGGCGATCCGGTGGACCCGGGCCACGCGCTCGGCCCGCTGCTCGCGCAGGAACTCCTGGAACCAGGCCGCCTGCCAGTCGCCCAGGTAGCCCAGCACGTGGATCTCGGCGCCCTCGACGTCGCAGTTGATCTCGAGCCCCGGCACGATGGTGAGGCCGAGCCGTCCGGCCTCGTCCAGCGCCTCGGCCAGCCCCTCGGTGGAATCGTGGTCGGTCACCGCCAGCACCCGCACGCCGTGGCGGGCGGCGGTCCTCACCAGCTCCCGCGGCGGCAGCGTGCCGTCGGACGCCGTCGTGTGGGCGTGCAGGTCGACGGCGCCGCCGCTCACGGGCAGAGGTACGTGAGCAGCGTGCGCACCGCCACGCCGGTGGCGCCCTTCGGCGCCAGCGGCAGGTCCTTCTCGGTGAAGGCCGGGCCGGCGATGTCCAGGTGGGCCCACGGCGTCGTGCCGGCGAACTCCTTGAGGAAGAGACCGGCGGTGATGGCCCCGCCGCCCCGGGGGCCCACGTTGTTGAGATCAGCCACGTCGCTCTTGAGAAACTCCCGGTACTCGTCGATCAGCGGCAGCTGCCACACTCGCTCGCCCGCCGCCTCGGCCGCCGCCCGCAGCCGGTCGGCCAGGGCCTGGTCGTTGGCGAAGAGGCCGGCGCAGAGCGGGCCCAGCGCGACCACGCAGGCCCCGGTCAGCGTGGCCACGTCGATGATCTCGTCGGGCTTGATCCGGCTGGTCGCATAGCAGAGCGCGTCGGCCAGCGTCAGGCGCCCCTCGGCGTCGGTGTTGCCGACCTCGATGGTCGTGCCGTTCATGGCCCGCAGGACGTCGCCGGGCCGGATGGCCGAGCCGGAGGGCATGTTCTCGGTGGCGGCGATGAGCCCGTGAACCTCCACCGCCGGGGCCAGCGCGGCCAGCCCCCGCATGACGCCCAGCACCGCCGCCGCCCCCGACATGTCGTTCTTCATGCGCAGCATGCCCTCGGCCGTCTTGAGGTCGAGCCCGCCGGCGTCGAAGGTGATGCCCTTGCCGATCAGGACGACCGTGCGCCGGCGGCGGCCGGCCGCGCGGTAGGTGAGGTGCATGAACCGGGGCGGCTGCTCGCTGCCGGCCGCCACGCCGAGGAAGGCGCCCATGCCGAGCGCCTCGCACTCGGCGCGGTCGTAGACCTTCACCCGCAGCCCGCGCTGGCGAGCCAGGTCGACGGCTGCCCGGGCCAACGCGGCCGGATTCAGCTCGTTGGCCGGCATGTTCACCAGGTCGCGCGCGAACCACGTGGCGGCGGCGAAGATCTCCCCGCGGCGGGTTCCGCGCGAGACCTCCCGGGCCCGGCGGGCGTCGGGCGCCAGCACGAGCAGGTCGCGGACAGCCCTGTCGTTCTTCTCGCGTTTGTAGCGGTCGAAGTGGTAGCTGCCCAGGATGGCGCCCTCGACCACCGCCTGGGCGCGCTGGCCGAGGGGCAGATCGTCGCCGGGCAGGTCCACCGCCACCGATCGGGCGCCGAGGTCGCGGGCGCGGCGCAGCGCGGCGGCGGCCGCCCGGC
>DATLZL010000344.1:0-15795 GCA_035574035.1 Binatia bacterium
GGAGCCGCATCGAGCGCGCGCTGGCCGGCGGCTTCCCGGCGCCGGACAGCAGCCGGCCCCCCAGCGAGCGGGCCCGACCCTGGCGCGGGCGGAGCGATCTGGAGCTGGCGGCGGCGATGCTGCTCGGCGACGCCGCGGTCCAGCGGGAGGCGGCCTGGTTCGTGGCCGAGGCCCGCGCGGTGCGGCCGGCGCTCCGCGGCGAGGACGTCACCGCGCTCGGCGTGCCGCCCGGACCCGAGGTGGCCCGGGTCCTGTCCGCGCTGCGCGACGCCCGGCTCGACGGCGCGGTCGTGGAGCGCGACGACGAGCAGGCCCTCGTGCGACACTGGCTCCGGCGAAAGGAGGCATGACGTGGCTCCCAAGTACATCTTCGTGACCGGCGGCGTCGTGTCCTCCCTCGGCAAGGGGCTGGCGGCGGCGTCCATGGGCTCGCTGCTGGAGGCGCGGGGGTTCCGGGTGACCCTGCAGAAGATGGACCCCTACATCAACGTGGACGCCGGCACGATGAGCCCCTACCAGCACGGCGAGGTCTTCGTGACCGACGACGGGGGCGAGACCGACCTGGACCTCGGGCACTACGAGCGGTTCACCTCCGTCCGCGTCACCCGCGACCACAACGTCACCACCGGCAAGGTCTACTTCTCGGTGATCCAGAAGGAGCGCCGGGGCGACTACCTGGGCCGCACCGTACAGGTGATCCCCCACATCACCGACGAGATCAAGGCCGCCATCCGGCGCGTGGGCGCCGACGTCGATATCGTGATCGTGGAGATCGGCGGCACGGTCGGCGACATCGAAAGCCTGCCGTTCCTGGAAGCCATCCGGCAGTTCAAGAAGGACGTGGGGCGAGACAACGTCATCTACGTGCACCTGACGCTGGTGCCGTTCATGACCGCGGCCCAGGAGCTGAAGACCAAGGCCACCCAACACTCGGTCAAGGAGCTGCGGGCGATCGGGATCCAGCCCGACATCCTGCTCTGCCGCACCGACCGCTACCTGCCGCCCGGCATCAAGTCCAAGATCGCGCTGTTCTGCGACGTCGAGGAGGAGGCCGTCATCACCGCCAAGGACGTGGACACCGTGTACGAGGTTCCGCTGGTGTTCCACCGCGAGGGTCTGGACGCCATCATCGTCAAGCTGCTCGGCCTGCCCGACCGGCCGATCGACCTCTCCCGCTGGGAGGACGTCGTCAAGCGGGTGAAGTCGCCGCGGCGGCAGACCCGGATCGCGGTGGTCGGCAAGTACATCGACCTTCGGGACTCCTACAAGAGCCTGGTCGAGGCCCTGGCCCACGGCGGGATCGCCAACGACTGCCGGGTCGACGTGGCCTGGGTGGACGCCGAGCACATCGAGCGCGACGGCGCCGCCGCCCACTTCGCCGGCGCCCACGGCATCCTGGTCCCGGGCGGCTTCGGCGACCGCGGCATCGAGGGCAAGATCGCCGCCGCCCGCTACGCCCGCGAGCGCGGCGTACCGTACTTCGGGATCTGCCTCGGCCTGCAGTGTGCCGTCATCGAGTTCGCCCGCCACGTGGCCGGCTTCCGCGGCGCCAACTCCACCGAGTTCGAGCCGTCCACCGCCCACCCGGTCATCGACCTGCTGCCCGAGCAGCGCGGGCTCCGCGCCAAGGGCGGGACCATGCGGCTCGGCCTCTACCCCGTCGTGCTGGCCGACGGCAGCCTGGCCGCCCGGCTCTACGGGCAGCCGATCGTCCACGAGCGCCACCGGCACCGCTACGAGGTCAACAGCGAGTACGTCAAGGACCTGGAGAAGAAGGGTCTGCGGGTGTCCGGCATCTGGGCCGAGAAGCAGCTGGTGGAGATCATCGAGGTCCCCGACCACCCGTACTTCATCGCCGGGCAGTTCCACCCGGAGTTCCGCTCGCGCCCCTGGGACCCGCACCCGCTCTTCGCCGGGTTCGTCCGGGCAGCGCTGGCCCACCAGGGGGACGCATGACCCGGACGGTGAGGGTGGGGCCGGTGACGGTCGGCGGCGGGCACCCGCTGGTGCTGATCGGTGGTCCCTGCGCCATCGAGGACGAGAAGCACGCCCTCATGACGGCCGAGCGGCTGGCCGCCATCGCCGCCGACCACGGCGTGCCCTTCATCTACAAGTCCTCCTACGACAAGGCCAACCGCTCGTCGCTCGGCGGTTACCGCGGTCCGGGGCTGCGCGAGGGACTGCGCATCCTCCGCCGGGTGCGGGAGAGCGTCGGCGTGCCCGTGCTGTCCGACGTGCACCAGGTGGAGGAGGTCGGCCCGGCGGCGGAGGTGCTGGACGTGCTCCAGATCCCCGCCTTCCTCTGCCGGCAGACCGACCTCGTGGTCGCCGCCGCCCGCACCGGCCGGCCGGTCAACGTCAAGAAGGGCCAGTTCCTGGCCCCCGACGACATGCGCAACGTCGTGGCCAAGATCGTGGACAGCGGCAACCCGAACGTCCTGCTCACCGAGCGCGGGACGACCTTCGGCTACCACAACCTGGTGGTGGACATGCGCGGCCTGGTCCAGATGCGCGAGCTCGGCTACCCGGTGGTGTTCGACGCCACCCACTCGGTCCAGCTGCCCGGCGCGGGCGGCGACCGTTCGGGCGGCGAGCGGCGCTACGTGCCCGCCCTGGCCCGGGCGGCGGTGGCGGTCGGGGTGGACGCGCTCTTCATGGAGATGCACGAGGACCCGGACCGGACGCTCGCCGACGGTCGCCCGCTGAGCGACGGTCCCAACATGCTGCGGATCGACGACCTGCCCGTGCTGCTCCGTCAGGTGCGGGCGATCGGGGCGGCGCTCCGATCGTGAGCGCGCACCGCCGGCTGGCCGAGCGGGTGCTGCGCCTGGAGGCGGAGGCGATCCTCGGGCTCATCCCCAAGCTCGACGAGCGGTTCGACCGTGCCGTCGAGCTGCTGCACGGCTGTCGAGGACGAGTCATCGTCACCGGCATGGGCAAGTCGGGCCTCATCGGCCGCAAGATCGCCGCCACGCTGGCCTCGACCGGGACCCCGGCCTACTTCCTGCACCCCGCCGAGGGCGTGCACGGAGACCTGGGCATGGTCGCCCGCGGCGACGTGGTGCTGGCCCTGTCCAACTCCGGGCAGACGGACGAGGTGCTGGCCATCGTGCCGGCGCTCAAGCGGCTCGGGGTGCCGATCGTGCTGATGACGGGCAATCCGGGCTCGGCGCTGGCCCGACAGTGCGAGGTCGTCCTCGACGTGGGAGTCGCCGAGGAGGCCTGCCCCATGAACCTGGCTCCGACGTGCAGCACCACCGCCGCGCTGGCCGCCGGCGACGCCCTGGCCATGGTGCTGCTGGAGCTGCGCGGGCTCCGGCCGGAGGACTTCGCGGCGCTGCACCCGCGCGGTGCGCTCGGCTGGCGGGCCCTGGTCCGCGTGCGGGACCTGATGCACACCGGCGACGAGGTGCCCGTCGTCGGCGAGGGGGTGCTCATGAAGGAGGTCATCCTCGAGATGACCCGCAAGCGGCTCGGCATGACGACGGTGGTCGACGCCGCCGGCCGCCTCCTCGGCGTGATCACCGACGGCGACCTCCGCCGGCTCCACCTGCGCCCGGAGCCCATCGCCGACCTGACCGCCGGTGTGGTCGCCACCCGGGATCCGAAGCTCATCGACGCCGACGAGCTGGCCGCCAAGGCGCTCCAGCTCATGGAAACCTTCGCCATCACCAGCCTCGTCATCGTGGACGCCGATCACCGTCCGGCCGGCGTGCTCCACCTCCACGACATCCTGCGCGCGAAGGTCGACGTCTAGCGAGACCTTCCGGGGACAATTCTCCTTGGCCCGCTTTGCCGGCCGTGTGGTAGGCTGGTACCGGATTTGCAAGGAATCATGCGTCGGCTAGCGAGTCGAATCCTCGTCGTGGTCGCGTTGTTCATCGTGGGCGTGGTCGGCCTCCTGCTCGTCCGCAGCCGGACGGTTCCCGGGGAGGCGATCGGCCCGGCCCCGTCCACCGCCGATCTCGCCATCAAGGACGTCGAGCTCCACGAGGAGACCGCGGGCGGCGCCCAGTGGCGGCTCCGGGCCGACCAGGCGCAGGTCTTCCAGGACGAGGGGCGCACGGCGCTGCGCCGGCTCACCGTTCACGTCCAGCACGAGGGCCGGGCCTGGACGATCGTCGGCGACGAGGGCGACTTCTTCACGGGCAGCCGGGACTTCGAGGTCCGGCGCAACGTCGTGCTCACCGCGGACGACGGCCTGCGCCTGGAGACGAGCGTGCTGCGGTGGGACGGCGCCCGCCGCCGCCTCTGGACCGACGTGCCCGTGCGGCTCTCCCGCCCGGGCTCGGTCGTGCACGGCACCGGGCTGGTGGTGCGGATGGAGGACGAGGCGACGACCGTGCAAGGCCCGGTGACGGCCCGGTTCGTCCGCGAGCGCCGGTCGTGAAGCGCGCTCTCGCCGTCTGGCTCTGCGCCGCCGGGCTGGGAGCGGGAGCCGCCGCCGCGCAGTCGCCTGCGCCCCGGCCGGAGGCTCCGGCCGGCCGGCCTGAGCGGAAGGCCGACGCCCAGCCCGTCACCGTGGACGCCGACCGCATGGAGCGCTTCGGCAAGGAAAGCCTGGTCGTCTTCACCGGCAACGTGGTGGCCCGGCAGGACGGCAGCGTCCAGTACGCCGACCGGATGGAGGTCTACCTGGACGAGTCCGGCGAGCGGATCGTCCGCACCGTCTCCACCGGCCGCGTGCGCATCGTGACCCGCGACTGCAAGACGGGCACCGCCCGACGCGCCGAGTACTTCGATCTCGAGCAGCGCCTGGTCCTCATCGGCGACGCCCGGGTCTGGCAGGACGACAACGTGGTCACCGGGGACACCATCACGATCTTCCTCAGCCAGGACCGGAGCGTGGTGCAGGGGGGCCAGCAGGCGCGGGTCAAGGCGGTGTTCCACCCCCGCAGCGAGCCGGCCCCGGCCGCCCGGCCGCGGTCGTCCGAGCGAACCTGCGCCGGCTGACGCCGTGGAAGGCCTGGTCGCCCTCGAGCTCAGCAAGTGGTTCAAGCAGCGCCGGGTCGTGGACCGCGTCTCGCTCGACATCCAGCGGGGCGAGGTGGTGGGCCTGCTCGGCCCGAACGGCGCCGGCAAGACCACGTCCTTCTACCTGCTGGTCGGCCTGCTGCCCGCCGACGGCGGCCGCATCTTCCTCGAGGGCGAGGAGATCACTCACCTGCCGATGTACCGACGCTGCCGCCTGGGGCTGGGGTACCTGCCCCAGGAGCCCTCGGTGTTCCGGAAGCTGACGGTGGAGGAGAACCTCCTCGCCATCCTCGAGCTGCTCGACCTCAGCGCCGCCGAGCGCCGGGAGCGGGCCCGGGCCCTGCTAGCCGAGCTGGGTCTCACCGCCCTGGCGCGCTACCCGGCCGCCACGCTCTCCGGCGGCGAGCGGCGCCGGCTGGAGATCACCCGGGCCCTGGTGACGAGCCCCCAGTACCTGCTGCTCGACGAGCCGTTCACCGGCATCGACCCCATCGCCATCGGGGATATCCAGGAGATCGTCGCCCGGCTGCGCGACAAGGGCATCGGCATCCTGATCACCGACCACAACGTGCGCGAGACGCTCCGGATCACCGACCGGGCTTACATCCTCTACGACGGCAAGGTCCTCGTGTCGGGAACCGCCCGCGAGATCGCCACGAATCCGATAGCCCGGGAGATCTACCTGGGGGAGCGCTTCTCCCTGTGATCCGGGCGAGAGATTGACCATGGCCATGGAAGCTCGACTCTCACTGCGACAGAGCCAGCGGGTCGTGATGACGCCGCTGCTCCAGCAGGCCATCCAGCTCCTGCAGCTGAGCACGCTGGAGCTGCAGGAAGTGGTCCAGAAGGAGCTGCTGGAGAACCCCCTGCTGGAGGAGGTGCCGGCCGAGACGCCGGAGACCCCGGAGGCCGCCGCGCCCGGCGAGGCGCCCCCGGCCGCCGCGTCGACGGTCGAGCCGTCGCCGCTGGAGCCGCCGGCGGTGGACCGCGAGCGGGCCACCGACGACCTGCCCTTCGACCTCACCTCGGTCATGTTCGACGACCAGGAGGAGCGGTCGCTGGTGGCCCAGGAGGACCGCGACGAGCTGCCCTTCGAGAACATGGTCCGGTCGACGTCGTCGCTGACCGACCACCTGGAGGAGCAGCTGCGCTTCGCCACCGAGGACCCGCTGGTCCGCCGCATCGGCACCGAGATCATCGGCAACCTGGACGAGGACGGGTACCTCCGGGCCGAGCTCGGCGAGATCGCCGAGCGGTGCCAGACCACCGTGGAGGAGGTGGAGAAGGTGCTGGCCCTGGTGCAGGGCTTCGACCCGCCCGGAGTGGCCGCCCGCTCCATCCAGGAATGCCTGCTGATCCAGCTCCGGAGCGACCCCAACCCCGACCCGGTGTCGGTCGAGATCGTCGAGCAGCACTTCGAAGACCTCAGCCGCCGCCGGTATCCAGACATCGCCCGGGCCCTGCGGCTGCCGCTCGACCGCATCATGGAGTCGGTCGAGGAGATCATGGGCCTGGAGCCCAAGCCCGGCCGGCGCTTCGGGGCCGCCGACTCGCGCTACATCGTGCCCGACGTGATCGTGCACAAGATGGGCAACGACTACGTGGTCACCCTCAACGAGGACGGCATCCCCCGGCTGAGGGTGAACGCCCTCTACCGCTCGCTGCTGCGCAACTCGGGCGACGAGGCCCGGCAGTACGTCGAGCAGAAGCTGCGCTCGGCGGTGTGGCTGATCAAGAGCGTGGACCAGCGGCAGCGCACGCTGCGCAAAGTCACGCAGTCGATCGTGAAGTTCCAGCGGGAGTTCCTGGACAAGGGTTTGCCCTACCTCCGCCCGCTATCGCTGCGGGACGTGGGCGAGGACATCGGCATGCACGAGTCGACCATCAGCCGGGTCACCACCAACAAGTACGTGGAGACGCCCCAGGGGCTCTTCGAGCTCAAGTTCTTTTTCCACAGCGGCATCGCCTCCGGCAGCGGCGAGATGGTCTCCTCGGTGTCGGTCAAGAAGATGATCCAGGACCTCCTGGCCAACGAGGACCCGTCCAAGCCGCTCAGCGACCAGGAGGTGGCCCAGATCCTCAAGAGCCGGGGCCTCATCATCGCCCGCCGCACGGTGGCCAAGTACCGGGAGGAGCTCGGCATCCTGCCCTCCCACCAGCGCCGGCTGGCCCCCAAGCGCCGCTGAGCCGTGCCCGAGCCCATCGCGTTCGTGGTGGTGACGGGCATGAGCGGGGCGGGGAAGAGCTACGCCATCAAGTGCCTGGAGGACATGGGCTTCTACTGCGTGGACAACCTGCCCACCACGCTCATCCCGACCTTCGCCGACCTGATCGCCCGCTCAGGCCAGAAGATCCACCGGGTCGCCCTCGGCGTGGACGTGCGGGAGGGAGAGTACCTGCCCCACCTGCTGGACGCGGTGGGCGAGCTGCGGGCCCGCGGCCACTCGGTGGAGATCCTGTTCCTGGAGGCCAGCGACGAGGCGCTGGTGCGGCGCTATCACGAGACGCGCCGCCGCCACCCGCTGGGCGGCGACGGCCACGTCCACGAGGCGATCCGGGCCGAGCGCCGGGCCCTGGCCCACCTGCGGGAGACGGCCGACCGCATCGTGGACACCTCCTCGCTGACGGTCCACCAGTTCAAGGCGCTCCTGGTCGAGCTCTTCGGCACCCCGCGGGCGCGGCCCGGGCTCAACACCTCGCTGGTGTCCTTCGGATTCAAGCACGGCATTCCGATCGACGCCGACCTCGTCTTCGACGTGCGCTTCCTGCCCAATCCGCACTTTGTGGACGGGCTACGCCCGCTGGACGGTCGCGACAGCCGGGTGCGGGAGTTCATCCTCAGCCACCCGGAGAGTCAGGAGCTGCTCAAGCGCCTGCAGGAGCTGCTGGCCTTCCTGCTGCCGGCCTACGAGCGGGAGGGCAAGGCCTACCTGACGGTCGCCGTCGGCTGCACCGGGGGCCGCCACCGGTCGGTGGCCTTCGTCGAGGAGCTCCGGCGGTTCATGGAGGGACAGGGCTTCACGCCGACGGTCGTGCACCGCGACCTCGACCGGGAATGACCGGTCCCGGCCGGCGGTGTCCGCTCCGGACCTGACCCTCTGCTTCGGCGTCCACAACCACCAGCCGGTCGGGAACTTCGACCACGTGGTGGCCGAGGCGGTCGCCCGCGCCTACCACCCCTTCCTGGAGCGGCTGCGGGCGCGTCCGGAGGTGCGGGCCACCGTCCACTTCACCGGCGCGCTGCTCGAGTGGGTCCGCGACCGCGCCCCGGCCACCTTCGACCTGCTGGGCACGCTGGTGAGCCGCGGCCAGGTCGAGCTCCTGACCGGCGGGTATTTCGAGCCGATCCTGGCCGTCATTCCCGACCACGACAAGATCGGCCAGGTCGAGCGGCTGACCGCCTTTATCATCGACCACTTCGGGGTGCGCCCGCGGGGCCTGTGGCTGGCCGAGCGGGTGTGGGAGCCGCACCTGCCCCGGGCGCTGCGGGAGGCCGGTGTGGAATACGTGCTGGTCGACGACCGCCACTTCGCCCTGGCCGGTGTGGACCCCGACGGGCTGGACGGGTGGTACCGGACCGAGGAGCAGGGCTGCATCGTGGGCGTCGTGCCCATCAGCCAGCCGCTGCGCTACCTCATCCCCTTCGCCGATCCCGATGAGACCGTGGCGTACCTGGCCGCCCGCCGCGGGCGGCTGTCGGTGGTGACCGTCATGGACGATGGCGAGAAGTTCGGGGTCTGGCCGGGCACCCACCGGCACGTCTACGAGGAAGGCTGGCTCGACCGCTTCTTCGACCAGCTGCTCGGGCTCGACTGGCTGCGCCTGGCGACGATCGCCGACGTGGTCGACGGGCACCCGCCCACCGGCGCCGCCTACCTGCCGACGGCGTCGTACCGGGAGATGGCCGAGTGGGCGTTGCCGCTCGAGGCGGGCCGCGAGCTGCGGGCCGCCCGGCGCGCGCTGGCCGCGCTGCCCGACGGGGAACGCTGGCAGGCGCTGCTGCGCGGCGGCTTCTGGCGCGCGTTCCTGCTCAAGTACCCGGAGATCGGCGACCTCTACTGGAAGATGCTCCGGCTCTCGCACGCCGTGGCCCGCGAGACGGCGCGGCGCCCCGACGATCCCGACCTCGCCGCCGCCCGGGTCGCCGTCTGGCGCGGCCAGGCCAACGACGCGTACTGGCACGGCGTGTTCGGCGGTTGCTATCTGCCGCACCTGCGCCGGGCGCTGAAGCAGGCGCTGCTGGAGGCGGAAGCGCGCCTGGCGGCGCTGACGGGCGCGCCGGCCGTGGCCTGGGCGCGCGGCGACCTGAACGGCGACGGGCGGGAGGAGATCGTCGCCCGCACCCCGGACCTCGCCCTCACCCTCCAGCCCGAAGCGGGCGGGACGCTGACCGAGATCGCCTCGCTCGCGCGCGGGCTCGACGTCGCCGACGTGCTGACCCGCCGGCCGGAGCCCTATCACGACGAAATGCGCGCCGGGGCGACGGCCGGGGAAGCGCCCGGCCCGCTCGACTACGACCCGTTCCGCCGGGCCTCGCTGCTGGACGGGGTCTTCGACGGCGACGAGGTGCTCGACCCGGTGGCGCCGTGGGCGACGGCGCGACGGGTGCTGGGCGAGGCGCGCTACGCGTCCCGGGTCGAGACGGCCGGCCAGCGCCTCACGATCGTCCTCGAGCCTCGCGAGTCCGGGGCCGGCCTCCTGGACAAGCGGATCACGGTCGAGGGGCAGACGATCGAGGCCCGGTACCGTCTGGACCCGGCCCGCCTTGGCGGCGCCCGGTGGGCGGTGCAGTGGAACCTGGCCCTGACCGCCGGAGAAGGCGGCGACCGCTATCTCGACCTGCCGGGCCGGCCGGCGCTCCGCAGCCACGGGCGCATGCGCGACCTCACCCGGCTGGTCCTCGTGGACGAGTGGGGCGGGCTGGCGGTGGAGCTGACCTGGTCGCCGGGCGCCGAGGTCGCCTGGGGTCCGGTGGAGACCGTGTCGCTCTCCGAGGCCGGAGGGGAGCGCCTGTACCAGGGAACCGCTTTCCTGCTCGTGTGGTCGCTGGAGGCGGTATCCTCGGACCCATGCCGGCTGACGACCGCCCTGTCGCTGTCACCGCGGTGAACCTGGACGATCCCGGCGCGTTCGAGCGTGCCGACCCCCACCGCGCCCGCGAGGCGCTGGCCGGCTTCCCCGAGCAGTGCCGGCGGGCGCTGGCGCTGGTTCCGTCGGCGTCCTCGCTCGGGGCACGCCCCCGGCTGGTCATCGTCGCCGGCATGGGGGGCTCGGCGGCCAGCGGAGACCTGCTGGCCGCGTGTGCCGCCGACCGGCTGGACGTTCCGGTTCTCGTCCACCGCGGCTACGGGCTGCCCGCCGTCGCCGGGCCCGGGACGCTGGTGATCGCCTCGTCGTACTCGGGCGAGACCGCCGAGGCGCTGTCGGCGGCGGAGACCGCGCTCGCCCGCGGCTGTGGCCTCGCGGTCATCACCTCCGGTGGCCGGCTGCGCGCCCTGGCCGGCCGGTCGGGCCTGGTCCGGGTCGACGTGCCGCCCGGCCTCATGCCCCGGCTGGCGCTCGGCTGGCTCTTCTTCCCGCTCCTGGCGGTGCTGCGGCTGGCCGACATCCCGGTCCTGAAGGACGAGGAGGTGGAGGAGGCCCTGCACGTCGTCGCCGAGCTGGGTGCGGAGCTGGGGCCGGCGCGCGCCGCCGCCGACAACGAGGCCAAGCGCCTGGCGACCGACATCGGCACCCGGCTGCCGGTGGTGTACGGCGGCCCGGTGACGGGCACCGCCGCCTACCGGTGGAAGACCGATCTCGAGGAGAACGCCAAGGCGTTCGCGGTGGCCGGCACGCTGCCGGAGATGAACCACAACGAGATCGAGGCCTGGAGCGGCCCGCTGGCCCGCACGCTGCACCTGGTGCTCTTGCGGGACCGCGGCGAGTCGCCCGAGATCGCCCGCCGGTTCGCGCTGCTGCGCGAGCTAATCGGCGGGGCGGCCGGCGGCGTGAGCGAGGCGTGGGCGCGCGGCAGCGGCTTGCTGGCCCGCCTGCTGTCCCTGGTCTACCTCGGACAGTGGACCAGCTACTACCTGGCGGTGCTGCGGGCGGTCGATCCCTGGTCGGTCCCCGTCCTCGACGCTTTGAAGGGCCGGCTGGGCGCTCCGCGCTGAGGCCGGTGCCCCGTCTCGTGCGCCGCCGCCGGCGCGTGCTACACTGGCGCGAATTTCGAGCGGGAGGGTGACGATGGCGCGGGACGAGTATCTGTTCACCTCGGAGTCGGTGACGGAGGGCCACCCGGACAAGATCGCCGACCAGATCTCCGACGCCGTGCTGGACGCGATCCTGGCCCAGGATCCGATGGGACGGGTCGCCTGCGAGACGTTGCTCACCACCGGCCTGGTCGTGGTGGCCGGCGAGATCACCACGTCCTGCTACGTCGACATCCCGCGGGTGGCGCGGGAGACGATCCGGGAAGTCGGCTACACCCGGGCCAAGTTCGGCTTCGACGCCGAGACCTGCGGCGTCATCACCGCCATCGACGAGCAGTCGGCCGACATCGCCCGGGGCGTGGACAACCTGGGCGCCGGTGACCAGGGCCTGATGTTCGGCTACGCCTGCACGGAGACGCTGGAGCTGATGCCGCTGCCCATCACGCTGGCCCACCGGCTCACCCTGCGGCTGGCCGAGCTGCGGAAGAGCGGCGCGCTCGGCTACCTCCGGCCGGACGGCAAGTCGCAGGTGACCGTCCGCTACGTGGGCGGCCGGCCGCGGTCGGTGGAGACCGTCGTCATCTCGACCCAGCACAGCCCCGACGTCAGCAGCGAGCGCATCCGCGAGGACGTCATCGAGCGGGTGATCGTACCGACCATCCCGCCCGAGCTGCTCGACCGGAACCGGTGCGTCTACCACGTCAATCCCACCGGGCGGTTCGTCACCGGCGGGCCCATGGGCGACACCGGCTTGACGGGGCGGAAGATCATCGTGGACACCTACGGCGGCTCCTGTCCGCACGGCGGCGGCGCCTTCTCGGGGAAGGACCCGACCAAGGTGGACCGCTCGGCCTCCTACATGGCCCGCCATGTGGCCAAGAACATCGTGGCCGCCGGCCTGGCCGACCGGGTGCTGGTTCAGGTGGCCTACGCCATCGGCGTGGCCGACCCGGTCTCGATCATGGTTGACACGTACGGCACCGGGAAGGTGCCGGACTCGCGGCTGGAGGCCATGATCCGCCGCCACTTCGACTTCACGCCGGCCGGCATCATCAAGTACCTCAACCTCCGGCGGCCGATCTACCGCAAGACGGCCGCCTACGGCCACTTCGGCCGGCCTGAGCCGGAGTTCACCTGGGAGCGTACGGACCGGGTCAAGGACCTGCGCGACGACGTCGGGATCTGACGATGGTGGACCACGACATCAAGGACGCGGCGCTGGCCGCCGCCGGACGGCTGCGCATCGAGTGGGCCGAGCAATCCATGCCGGTGCTCCGGCAGGTGCGGGAGCGGTTCGCCCGCGAACAGCCGCTCAAGGGCATCCGCCTGGGTGCCTGCCTGCACGTGACGACGGAGACGGCGGTCCTCATGCTGACGCTCAAGGCCGGCGGGGCCCAGGTGGCGCTGTGCGCCTCCAACCCGCTGTCGACTCAGGACGAGACGGCGGCGGCGCTGGTGGTCGAGTTCGACGTGCCGGTCTTCGCCGTCAAGGGCGAGGACCACACCCGCTATTACCGGCACCTGGACAGCGTGCTCGGCACCCGGCCGCAGCTGACCATGGACGACGGCGCGGACCTCATCACCCAGCTGCACCGCGAGCGCCGGGACCTGCTGCCGGACCTCATCGGGGGGACCGAGGAGACGACCACCGGCGTCATCCGCTTGCGGGCGATGGAGAAGGAGGGCGTCCTGGCCTTCCCGGTGATCGCCGTCAACGACGCCGACACCAAGCACCTCTTCGACAACCGCTACGGCACCGGGCAGTCGACGATCGACGGCATCCTGCGCGCCACCAACATCCTGCTGGCCGGCCGGACGGTGGTCGTCGCCGGCTACGGGATGTGCGGCCGGGGGGTGGCGGCCCGGGCCAAGGGCATGGGCGCCCACGTCGTCATCACCGAGGTGGAGCCGCTGCGGGCCCTGGAAGCGGTCATGGACGGCTATCCGGTGATGCCGATGGCCCGGGCGGCCGAGATGGGGGACGTCTTCGTCACCGTCACCGGCAACACGGCGGTGATCGCCGGCGAGCACTTCGCCCGGATGAAGGACGGGGCCATCCTGGCCAATGCCGGCCACTTCAACGTCGAGATCGACCTCGAGGCGCTGCAGCGGATGGTCCGCGGCCGGCGGCGGATTCGGCCGTTCGTGGAGGAGTTCACGCTCGAGGACGGCCGCCGCGTCTACGTGCTGGGTGAAGGCCGGCTGATCAACCTGGCCGCGGCCGAGGGTCACCCGGCGGCGGTGATGGACATGAGCTTCGCCAACCAGGCCCTCAGTGCCGAGTTCATGGTCAAGCGCGGCCGCTCGCTCGAGCGCCGGGTCTACCGGGTCCCGCCGGAGATCGACCGCGAGATCGCCCGGCTCAAGCTGGCCTCCCTGGGGGTGGCGATCGACGCCCTGAGCCCGGAACAGGAGTCCTATCTCGCCTCCTGGCAGCACGGGACCTGACCGCCCGGTCCGGATGGCGCGCACCCGGCCCGTCGTCCTGCTCGTCCTGGCCTTGGTGGTCCTGGGCGTGGTGGGGCAGGTCGTCCCGCTCTACACCGACTGGCTGTGGTTCCAGGAGGTCGGCTACACCGCCGTCTTCCTGAGCGTCCTCGGCTATCGCGGCGCCGTCTTCACCGCGGTGGCGGTGGCGGTGCTGCTGTTCCTCTGGGCGAACCTCACCTTCGCCGCCCGCCGCGCGCGGCCCGACGTGCTCTGGGAGCTGGAGGACCAGCTGGGCCTGCCTGGGCGTGTGGTCATCGAGCCGGTGCTCCGCCGGTTCCTGCCCGTCGTGCTGGCGGTCATCTCGTTCGCCGCGGGCCTCCGCGCCAGCGCGCGCTGGCCGACCGTGGTGGGGTACCTCCACGGCGGCCCGTTCGGCGTCGCCGACCCGCTGTTCGGCCGCGACCTGGGCTTTTTCGTGTTCACGCTGCCGTTCTGGCGGATGGTGACGGGCTGGGCCACCGCGCTGGTGGTCGGCACCCTGGTACTCACGGTGGCCGTCTACGTGCTGCAGCGCAGCCTGGTGCTCACCCAGCGCGGGCCCCGCCTGGCCGCCGGCGCCCGCAACCACCTCCTACTGCTGGGTGCCGCCCTGCTCGGACTCACCGCCGTCGGCTTCTGGCTCGACCGGTTCGAGCTGGTCTACTCGCCGCGCGGCGTGGTCTTCGGCGCCACCTACGCCGACGTGTACGCCTCGCTGCCGGTGCTCGGCGCGCTCACGGTCCTGGCCGCGCTCTGCGCGGCGGCCTGCGCGGTGCAGACGTTCCGGGCCGGGCTCCGGCTGGTCGCGGCCGGCCTGCTGGTGCTGGCCGGGGTCTGGGTGCTGGGGCTGGGCGTCTACCCGGCGCTGCTCCAGCGCTTCCGGGTGACGCCCAACGAGCTGGCCGCCGAGCGGCCGTTCATCGAGCACAACATCCGGATGACCCGGCAGGCCTACGGGCTCAACCGGATCGAGGAGCGGGAGTTTCCCGCCGACGAGACGCTGGACGCCCGCGCGCTCCAGCGGAACGCGCCGACCATCGAGAACATCCGGCTCTGGGACCACCGGCCGCTGCTCCGCACGTTCGCCCAGCTGCAGGAGATCCGCACCTACTACAAGTTCGTGGACGTGGACAACGACCGCTACCTGGTGGGCGGGGACTACCGCCAGCTGATGCTCTCGCCCCGCGAGCTGTCCTACCAGCACCTGCAGACCCGGGGCGGCTCCTGGATCAACGAGCACCTCACCTTCACCCACGGCTACGGGGTGGTCGTGGGGCCGGTCAACCGGGTCACGGCCGAGGGGCTGCCGGAGTTCCTGGTCAAGGACATCCCGCCGCGCAGCGACGGCTTCATCCCGATCACGCGCCCCGAGATCTACTACGGCGAGATCGCCAACGACTACGTGATCGTCCGTACCCGCTCGGCCGAGCTCGACTACCCGGCCGGCGATCAGAACGTCTACACCCAGTACGCGGGGCGGGGCGGCATCCCGATGTCCTCCTTCCTGCGCAAGCTGGCCTTCGCCGCCCGGTTCGGGGAGCTGAAGATCCTGCTCTCCAACGACCTCACCCCGGAGAGCCGGATCATGATCTACCGGACCGTGGTCGAGCGGGTCCGCCAGGTGGCGCCCTTCTTCCGGTACGACCGCGACCCGTACATCGTCATCACCGACGACGGTCGGCTGGTCTGGATGCTCGACGGCTACACCACCACCGACCGCTACCCGTACTCGGAGCCCGTCCGCGGCGTCGGCAACTACATCCGCAACTCGGTGAAGGCCACCGTGGACGCCTACCACGGCACGGTGCGCCTCTACCTGGCCGACCCGACCGACCCGCTGGTGCGCGTGTACGCGGCGGCCTTCCCAGGGCTGCTCCAGCCCCTGGAGGCGATGCCGGAGGATCTGCGGCGCCACCTCCGCTACCCGGAGGACTTCTTCGCCATCCAGGCTCGGAAGTACGCCACCTACCACATGGAGGATCCCCAGGTCTTCTACAACAAGGAGGATTTGTGGGCGATCCCGCGGCGGACCGTCGAGGGCCGCGAGCGGGAGATGGAGCCCTACTACACGATCATGCGGCTGCCCGGGGAGGCGCGGGAGGAATTCATCCTGCTCACGCTGTTCAACCCGGCGCGGCGCGACAACATGATCGCCTGG
>DATLZL010000345.1:0-2449 GCA_035574035.1 Binatia bacterium
CGCGCTCGCCGGCGTCCAGGCGGTAGCCGCCGCCCGGCCCGGCGTCGATCAGGTAGGCGCGGCCGTCGGGCGTCTCGAGCGCGATCGCCTCACCCTGGCCGACGTCGAGCAAGGTCAGTCGCAGGCGCCCGTCCGGCGGCCGCAGGAGCGGCCAGGCGGCCAGGGCGACCGCGGCGGCGAGCGCGTCGTCGCGCCCTACTTCTGGAACCGCGGCATCCTGCGGCTGGCCGGCGTCTTCACCACGCACGGGGACCTCGACCACGCGGGCGGGCTCGAGTCGGTCCTCCGTCGCTTCACGGTCGCGCGCACGGCGCCGCCCCGAGGTCGGGAGTGGATCGGCGGCGTCGGCCTCCTGCCGCTCACGGAGCCGGAGCCGGGCCGGCGCGGCAACGCCGGCGCCCTCGCGCTGCGCCTCGATTACGGCGCCGCCTCGTTCCTGCTCGCCTCGGACATGGATGCGGCCACCGAGACGCGCCTGGTCGCGGCTGGCGCTCCCCTGGCGGCGACCGTGCTGAAGGTCGCCCACCACGGCTCGCGCCACTCCAGCACCGCCGCCTTCCTCGCCCGCGTCGGGCCGGCGCTGGCCGTCATCTCGGTGGGCGCGCGCAACACCTACGGTCACCCGGCGGCGGAGACGCTCCGGCGCCTGGCGGAGGTGGGAGCGCGCGTCTACCGGACCGACCGCGACGGCGCCGTCCTGTTCGAGACCGACGGCGCGGTGCTCACCGTCACCCGCTGGGCGACGGGCGGCGTCGAGCGCTTCTGCCTGTCGCCGGAAGGGTGCCCCGGCTCGCCGGCGATAGAATGAGATGGCCCATGACCGATCACGACCTGCTTCTCGTCGTCGTGGCGGCCGGTTTTCTGCTCCAGGTCGCCGGCCTCGTCCTGCTCGGCTGGCGGCTCGGGGCCATGGTGCGCGAGGCCCAGCGCCTGACGCGCGCCGTCGGCGCGCTGGTCGTCCAGGAGAGCGAGCGGGTCCGCGCCATCATGGGTCCCGGGCGCTAGCCGGGCCCGCCGTCTGCTAGAATCGCGGCACTCCCCTATCCAGGAGCGGAGCGTGCCCCGGATCAACGAGCACTACCTGACCCTCAAGGCGAGCTACCTCTTCTCGGAGATCTCCCGGCGCGTGCGGGCCTTCCAGGCCGCCCACCCCGAGGCCCGGCTGATCCGGCTGGGGATCGGCGACGTCACCCAGCCGCTGGCGCCGGCCGTCGTCCGGGCGCTGCACGAGGCGGTGGACGAGATGGCGCGGGCCGAGACCTTCCGGGGCTACGGCCCCGAGACCGGCTACGACTTCCTCCGGGCGCTCATCGCCGAGCACGACTACCGCGCCCGCGGCGTCGAGGTGAGCCCGGACGAGATCTTCGTCAGCGACGGCGGCAAGAGCGACAGCGCCAACATCCAGGAGATCTTCGCCCCCGACTGCGTGGTGGCGGTCCAGGACCCGGTCTACCCGGTCTACGTGGACAGCAACGTGATGGCCGGCCGCGCCGGCGCGCCCGACGACGCCGGCCGGTACCGCGGCCTCGTCTACCTGCCGTGCACGGCCGACAACGGCTTCGAGCCCGCCCTGCCGGAGCGACCGGTGGACCTGATCTACCTCTGCTACCCCAACAACCCGACCGGCGCCGTCCTGCGGCGCCCCCAGCTCGAGCGCTGGGTGGCCTACGCCCGCGAGCACGGCGCGGTGATCCTCTACGACGCCGCCTACGAGGCTTACATCCGCGAGCCCGACGTGCCGCACTCGATCTACGAGGTGCCGGGGGCGCGCGAGGCGGCGATCGAGTTCCGCTCGTTCTCCAAGACCGCCGGCTTCACCGGCACCCGGTGCGCGTTCACGGTGGTGCCGAAAAGCCTCCACGGCCGCAGCGCCTCCGGGGAGCGGGTCGGCCTGCACGGGCTCTGGTTCCGCCGCCAGTCGACCAAGTTCAACGGCGTGCCCTACATCATCCAGCGCGCGGCGGCCGCCGTGTACGGCGAGGAGGGGCGGCGGCAGGTCCGGGCCCAGGTCGACGCCTACATGGAGAACGCGCGGATCATCCGCGAAGGGCTGGCGGCGCTGGGCCTCGAGGTCTACGGCGGCCGGAACGCGCCCTACGTCTGGGTGCGCACGCCGGGCGGGCTCGGCTCCTGGGAGTTCTTCGACCGCCTGCTCACCGAGGCTCACGTGGTGGGCACGCCCGGAGCCGGCTTCGGGCCCAGCGGCGAGGGCTACCTGCGCCTGACGGGCTTCGGGCGCCGCGACGAGACCGAAGAAGCTGTAGAGCGCATCCGGAAGGGCCTGCGGGCCTGAGAGCGAAGGAGGCAACCATGCCGCTCTACCTCGACGTCCACCACCGCATCGAGGGGCTCACCGGCCGGGCCGTCCAGGACGCCCACCGCAAGGACCTGGAGGTCCAGGGCAAGTACGGCGTGAAGTACCTCCGCTACTGGTACGACGAGGGCACCG
>DATLZL010000346.1:0-3915 GCA_035574035.1 Binatia bacterium
CTCGACCACCCGCCGCACGGCCTCCGCGGTGGCACGGGCGGGGCCGCAGACGACCACGGTCAGCGCGCTCTCCATCGCCAGGGCGGCCCGGAGCGCCTGTTCCTCGGGTTCGGCGACGAGCCAGCCGCCGAGGGGAAGCCCGGTCGGAAGGAGCGCGGCGGCCACGCGCTCGGCGGCCTCGGCGGCGGCGACGGGGCCGAGCCCCACGATGACCGTCCGGGCCGTCGGCGTCATCCCGCTGACTGCGGGCGCGCGCGGCGCAGGTGCCGGCTCTCGACGCCGCCGGGCGGTCACGTCAGCAGGGCGTGCCCCAGGCCGAGGACGACCAGCGCGTACAGGCCGGCGACGAGGTCGTCGGCCATCACACCGGAGCCTCCCGACAAGCGCTCGACGGCGCGCGCCGGCGGGGGCTTCGCGATGTCGAAGAGGCGGAAGAGGACGAACCCGGCTCCGAGCGCGGCCGGCGTCAGCGGGACCGCGAGCACCGTGAGCGTCATGCCGGCCACCTCGTCGATCACGATCGGGCCCGGGTCCTTGCCGCCCAGGGCCTGTTCGGCCCGCCCGGCCGCCCAGAGACCGGCCAGCGTGACGGCGAGGAAGAAGAGGATCAGGGCCGGACGTGAGAACGGCACGAGCCACAGGACGAGCGCGGTGAGCAGGCTCCCCGCCGTGCCGGGCGCCACCGGCGCGTAGCCGACGCCGCCCACCGTCGCCACGGCGAGCGCGATCCGGTCGGCGGCCGAAGGCGCCGGGCTAGAGGCGCTCGCCGACCAGCTCGTAGCCTTCGACCTCGACCACCCTGACGCGGGCGAAGCGCCCCGGCTCGAAGGCCCCGCGCAGGTAGACGACGCCGTCGATCTCCGGCGCCTGGCCGGCGGTGCGCCCCTCGAAGTCGAACGCCGGGTCGGCGCTGGGGCCGTCGACCAGCACCTCCTGCTCGCTGCCCACCAGGGCCTGCTGGCGCTCCCAGGCGATCGCGTCCTGGAGCTCCTGCACGGCCGCGGCCCGCTCGGCGGCCACCTCGGGGTCCACGGCGCCCGGCAGCGCGAGGGCGGGCGTGCCCTCCTCGGGCGAGTACGTGAAGACGCCCACGCGGTCGAAGCGGACCTCGTCGAGGAACGCCAGCAGGTTCTCGAAGGCCGCCTCCGTCTCGCCCGGGAAGCCGACCAGCACCGTGGTGCGGACGGTGAGACCGGGGACGGCGCTGCGGAAGTCGCGGACGACCTCGACCATGCGGCGGGCGGTGACGGCGCGCCGCATGGCGCGCAGGATCCCGTCGTCGCCGTGCTGCACCGGCAGGTCGAGGTAGGGCAGCACGCGCGCCCGCTGCCACTTGGCGAGCAGCCGGTCGTTGACGTGGGCCGGGTGCAGGTAGAGGGCCCGGATCCACGGCATCCGGGTGTCGGACAGCGCCAGCAGCAGGTCGCCGATGTCGCCCTGGCCGGGACGGTCCCGGCCCCAGGCCAGCGTGTCCTGGGAGACCAGGATGGCCTCCTGGACGCCGCGGGCGGCCAGCCCCTCCACCTCGCGGACGATGTCCGGGAGCGGACGGCTCCGGTGCCGGCCCCGGAACTGCGGGATCGCGCAGAAGGTGCAGGCCATGTCGCAGCCCTCGGCGATCTTCACGTAGGCGTAGGGCACGCGGGCGTCGAGCCGGCGCGGGGTGGCGGCGTCGTAGAGGTAGCCGGGCGGCGCCGCGCTCACCCAGTCCTGCCGGTTGCCGGCCTGGCGCACGAGGTCCACGATGCGGTGGAGGTCGGCGGTGCCCAGCAGCCCGTCGATCTCCGGCATCTCGCGCCGGAGGTCGGCGCCGTAGCGCTGACCGAGGCAGCCGGTGACGATCAGCGACCGGCAGCGCCCGCGCTGCTTCAAGCCGGCGAGCTCGAGGATCGCCTGGACCGACTCCTGGCGCGCGCGGTCGATGAAGGCGCAGGTGTTGACGATCAGGCAGTCGGCCTCCTCGGGCCGCTCCGTCGCCGGGAACCCGGCCGCCGCCAGCATCCCCAGCATCAGCTCGGAGTCGACCTGGTTCTTGGGGCAGCCCAGCGTGGTGAGGTGGACCTTCATCGCCACGGGAGGGTCAGTATATCAGGCGAGCTCGGCCATCAGCGCCCGGGCGGTCCGCAGATCGGCCGTCTCGAAGCCCTCGGCGAACGAGCCGTAGACAGCCCCGAGCGCCCGGCGCGCCTCGTCGCGGGGGCCGGTGCTCTGCAGCAGCCGGGCGAGGCTCGTCGCCGCGCGCAGCTCGAGCGAGCGCTCGCCTCGCGAGCGGGCCAGCTCGACCGCCTGGCGGAAGGTGCGCTCGCCGGCCTCGGTCCGCGACGGTTCGCACCGCAGCCGCAGCTCGCCCTCCAGGCGGAGCAGTTCCGGCGCGTAGAAGGCCCGGCGATCGGCGTCCGGGATCGAGGCCAGGACCGTGACGCCGTCCTCGGGATGGCCGGCCTCGGCGTAGAGCTCGGCGAGGACGCAGAGGCAGAAGACGTGGCGCCAGTTCGCCGACCGCGCCGCGACGAGTTGACGGTGCACCTCGGCCAGCGCGTCGGTGTCGAGCCGCGCCCCCCGCGAGAACGGCAGGAGCACCAGCGGCGCGTCGCGCCACGGCAGGAACCCCCACTCGATGGTCAGCGCGAGGAGGCGTTCCGCCGCCGCTGCCGTGGACTCCCGTTCCCCGCGGTGGTGATGGAGCCAGGCGGTGAACCACCAGGCGAGGGTGGTGGTGTAGGGGTGGTTGAGCTCGTCGGCGAGGCGCTGGGCGTCCTGGATCATCGCCAGCGCGCGGTCCGGATGGCCGAGCAGCCAGGTGTTCATCGCGCCTTGATACCGGCAGCAGACGCCGGGGTCGTGGCCGCCGTAGAGGAGCGCCGGTGCGGCGTGCCGTCCAGGGTCGTAGAGCGTGATGCCCTGCTCGATGTGGCCCATCGCCTCGGTGGGCCGGCCCCGGGCGGTGAACGTGGCCCACAGGGCGTGATGGGCCTCGACCAGTCGCGCGGAGTCCCCCTCGCCTCCGGCGGCCTCGAGGAGGCGCTGACCCGCGTCCTCCGCCTCGGGGTAGCGTCCCCGGCTGTAGTGCACGAACCACAGGTTCCAGAGCACGGGGAACCGACGGGAGCTGTCCTGGATCCGGTCGACGATCTCCTGGGCGCGCCGGTAGAGGCGTTCGACCTCGGGTGCCGACGCCCCGACGAGCGCGATGAGCGCGGGCCCCAGCGCCATGCGCGTGTCGAGCTCGTCGCTCAGCCGGGCCGGCGTGGACGGCAGGGTTTCCAGCCGGGCCAGGGCCTGCTGGAGCAGCGCCACCGCCTCCTGGTTGGCCGAGCGGGCGACGGCCTTGGCCCCGGCGTCCCGGAGGTAGCGCACGGCCTTGTCGTGCAGGTCGCCCCGCACGGCGTGGTGGGCGAGGAGCTCGACCTGCTCACCGAGACGGTCGGCGTGGAGCCGCTCCAGGGCGTCGACGATGGCGGCGTGGAGCGCCCGGCGCCGCTCGCCGAGCAGACTGCCGTAGGCGACCTCGTGCGTGAGCGCGTGGTTGAACGTGTACTCGACGTCGGGAAACAGCCGGGCCTCGTAGAGGAACTCGCCGCGCCGCAGCTCCGCCAGCCCGCGGCGAAGGTCGTCCTCCGGCAGCCCGGCGACGGCCTGCAGCAGCGCCAGCGGCACGTCCTTGCCCACGACCGCCGCCGCCTGCAGCAGCCGCTTTTCGCGCGGGGCCAGGCGGTCGATGCGGGCGGCCAGGATGGCGTGGACGCTGGCCGGCACTTCGGCGGCCGCCGGGGGGCGGGCGAGGCGGTAGGCGCCCCGCTCGCCGACGAGGGCCTGGGTCTCCACGAGCGCCCGCACGCTCTCTTCGAGGAAGAGCGGGTTGCCGTCCGTGCGCGCGATCAGCAGCCGCCGCAGCGGAGCCACGCTCGGGTCGTC
>DATLZL010000347.1:0-5278 GCA_035574035.1 Binatia bacterium
CGAGTGGTACCTGCGCGAGGGCCTGGACCGCCTCGAGGTGGACTTCAGCGCCGAGGACGCGATCCTCGCCGGCCGGCGCTGACGTGGCCGGCCGCCGGGCGGCGACCGTCCTCGTCTACCGCCCGACCGAGGCCGAGCGCTTCGCGAGCCTGGTCCGCGCCCCGCGCGGCGTGACGGTCCACGCCGCCGGCTCCCCGGCCGAGGCGGAGGGTGTCATCGCCCGGGCCGACGTCGTCTGGGGCTGGCGAGTGCCGCCGGCGCTCTTCGGCAAGGCCGAGCGTCTGGCCTGGGTGCAGGCCATGGGCGCCGGTGTGGACTGGGCGCTGGTCCCCGAGCTGCCGCCCCGCGTGGTCGTCACGCGCTCGCCCGGCCTCTTCGGGCCGTGGATGGCCGAGTACGTGCTGGCCTGGTGTCTCTGGGTCACCCAGCGCGTGGACGCCTACCGTCGCGCCCAGGCCGACCGCCGCTGGGCGGCCGACGTCGTGCCCGAGCGCCTGGGCGGACGCACGCTGGTCGTCGTCGGCCTGGGCGACATCGGCCGTCGCATCGCCCGGACCGCCGCCGGCCTCGGCCTGCGCGTGGTGGGCGTGAGCCGGAGCGGCCGCCCGGTGCCCGGCGTGGGCCGGGTCTACCGCCCACGGGCGCTGGCCGGGGCGGTGGCCGAGGGCGACTTCGTCGTCCTGGTGGTGCCGCTCACGGCCGAGACGCGGAACCTGGTGGACGAGCGGGTCCTCGGGGCCATGAAGCCGACGGCGTGGCTCATCAACATCGCCCGGGGCGCCGTGGTGGACGAGGCCGCGCTGGTGCGGGCGCTCGCGCAGCGCCGCATCGCCGGCGCGATCCTGGACGTCTTCGCCACCGAGCCGCTGCCGCCCGGCCACCCGCTGTGGGCGCTCGACAACGTCGTGGTCACCCCGCACATCGCCGGGCCCGACGTCCCCGAGGACCTGGCGCGCGTGTTCAACGACAACCTGGCCCGCTTCTTGGCCGGCCGTCGGCTCCGCCACGTCGTCGACCGCCGCCGCGGCTACTGAGCCGGCGATGCAGACCTGGTGGATCGATGAACCATATCTGCTCGGAAGCCGGAACCCGACCGACCACGATCTCGAGCGGCTGCGGCGCGAGGGCTTCACGGTGCTCGTCTCGCTGCTGCCCGAGGAGAAGCAGCCCCCACGGTACGACGTCGGCCGGGCCGCCGACCTCGGCTTTGTCCGGCACAACCTCCCCGTCGAGGACTTTCGTCCGCCGACGGTCGACCAGCTCGAGGCGTTCGTCGCCCTGATCGAGTTCCTGCCGCCCGGCACCAAGACGATCGTGCACTGCGAGGCCGGCCTCGGCCGCACGGGGACGTTCGCGGCCGCCTACTGGGTGGCGAAGGGTCTGACGGCCTCAGAGGCGGTGGCCCTCGTCCGCCGGGCCAGGCCGGGCGCGATCGAGACACCGGAGCAGCAGGCGGTCCTCCGGGACTTCGCCTCGCGGCGCCGCCCCCGGGGCGGACCACCTGCTAGGATGGCGGGGTGAGCTGCCCGGCGTGCGGACACCTGAACCGCGAGGCGGCGAAGTTCTGCGAGTCGTGCGGGGCACGCCTGACCCTCCGCTGCCCGGCCTGTGCCACCGAGCTACGCCCGGGCGCTCGCTTCTGCGACGCGTGCGGCACCCCGGTGGCCGGCGCCGCGGGCGCCGGCGGTCGCGGTCCCGTGGCCTCCCCGGGGGAGTCCGCCCGGGAACCCGAGCCCCGCCCGGCCGTGCGGGTCGCCGACGTCGCCAGCCGCCTGGCCGCCAGGCTCCCCGGCTACACCCCCCGCCACCTCGCCGAGAAGATCCTCACCTCGCGCAGCGCGCTCGAGGGCGAGCGCAAGCAGGTCACCGTCCTCTTCGCCGACTGCGCGGGCTTCACGACCCTGGCCCGCGCGCTGGACCCCGAGGAGCTCCACGCCGTCATGGACGGCTGCTTCGAGCACCTGCTGGCCGCCGTCCACCGCTACGAGGGCACCGTCAACCAGTTCACCGGCGACGGGATCATGGCCCTCTTCGGCGCGCCGATCGCCCACGAGGACCACGCCGCCCGGGCCGTGGCCGCCGCGCTGGCGATCCAGGCCCGGCTGCGCGACTACGCCGAGGAGCTGCGGCGCCGCCACGGCATCGAGTTCGCCGTCCGCATCGGCATCCACACCGGGCCGGTGGTGGTGGGCAAGATCGGCGACGACCTCCGGATGGACTACACCGCGCAGGGCGAGACGGTGAACCTGGCCGCGCGGCTGCAGCAGGCGGCGCCGCCCGGCGGGGTGCTGATCAGCGAGGCCACCCACCGGCTGGTGAGCGGCTACTTCATCACCCGGGACGAGGAGGAGACGGCGCTCAAGGGCTTCGACCGGCCCGTGCGGTCCTTCCTCGTCACCGGCCGGCAGCGCCGGCGCGCGCGCTTCGACCTGGCCGTGGAGCGCGGGCTGACCCCGCTGGTGGGCCGCACCCGCCACCTGGCGTTCCTGGCGGAGTGCTGGAAGGAGGTGCAGGCCGGGCGGGGCCGGATCGTGTCGGTCGTGGGCGACCCGGGCAGCGGCAAGTCTCGGCTCGTCTACGAGTTCCGTCGGGCGCTGACCGGGGCCGCCGTGGTCGAAGGCCGGTGCCTGCCCGAGATGGCGTCGGCGCCGTTTCACCTGGTCATCGAGCTGCTCCAGGACGACTTCGCCGTCCGCGAGACGGCCGACGAGGGCGAGCGCCGGCGCCGGGTGGAGCGCGGCGTGGCCGACGTCGACCCCGGGCTCGGGTGGGTGGTGCCGTACCTGAAGCACCTGCTGGCGCTGCCGGCCGAGGAGCTCGAGCACGACGGGCTCGAGGAAGCCCAGCGCAAGCGCCGGATGATCGAGGCGGTGCGGGCGTTCGTCCTGCGGGCCGCCCAGGCGCGGCCGCTGCTCGTCGTCGCCGAGGACGTGCAGTGGATCGACGCCAACTCGGAGGAGTTCTTCCGCGCCCTGGTGGATGGCGTCGCCGCCTACCCGATCCTGATCCTCGCCACCCACCGGCGGGGCTATGCGCCGCCCTGGCAGGATCGATCGTTCCACCACCGCCTGGCCGTCGAGCCGCTCTCCCGCGCCGACGCCGCGCGGATGGTGGAAGCGCTGGGCGGCACCGGCGCGCCGGCCCTGGACCAGGTCGTCCTCGAGCGCGCCGAGGGCAACCCGCTCTTCGTCGAGGAGCTGACCCGGTATTTGCGCGAGCGGGGCGCCGCCGACGACCTGCCGGCCACGGTCCAGGACCTGCTGGCGGCGCGCATCGACCGCTTGCCGGACCCGCTCAAGCACCTGCTGCAGGTGGCGGCGGTGCTCGGCCGCCGGTTTGCGCTGAGCCTGCTGGAGAGCGTGGCTCCCGTCCCCGACGTCCGGAGCGGCGTGGCCGAGCTGGCGGCCCACGAGCTGCTCCAGGAGACGGCGGTGCTGCCGGAGCCGATCTACGCCTTCACCCAGCCGCTGACCCAGCAGGTGGCGTATCAGAGCCTGCTCGCCCGCTCGCGGGCCGACCTGCACGCCCGCGCGGCGGCGGCGCTGGAGCGCCTCTTCGCCGGCCGGCTCGACGACGTCGTGGAGCAGGTCGCCGAGCACTACAGCCGGAGCCTGGACCGGGGCGGCGCCGTGCGCTACCTGCGTCGGGCCGGCGACCGGGCCCGGCGCCTGTTCGCCTTCCGCGAGGCCCACGCCTACTACACCCGCGCCCTCGCCCTGCTCGAGGACGGCCCGCCCGGCGAGCGCGCCGAGCTGCTGGACGCGGTCGGCGACTGCGCGCTGGCCCACGGCGGTCCGGTCGAGGCGTTGCGGGCCTGGGAGGAAGCCCTCCCGTTGCGGGCGGACGACCGGCGGCACACCGCCGACCTCCACCGCAAGGTGGCGGCGGCCTGCTGGGCGGCGGGTCGCCGCGAGCCGGCCCTGGCGCACCTCGAGCAGGGCCTGGCGGCGCTGGCCGACGACCGCGACAACCTGCAGGCCGGGCGCCTCTACCACGAGCTGGCCCGCATCCACGTCCGCCTCGGCGAGCACGAGCCGGCGACGCGCTGGGCCCGGCAAGCACTCGCGCTCGGCGAGCGACTCGGGGCGCCCGACGTCGTGGCCGAGGCGTCCAACGTGCTCGGCGTGGCCCTGGCCCGGGCCGGCGACCTGGAGGGCGCCGCCGGCGTCGTCGGCCGCTCGCTGGAAACCGCCCTGGCCCACGAGCTGGGCTCGGTCGCCTGCCGCGCCTACGCGAACCTGGCGGTCATGTACGCGACGCTCGATCCGGAGGAGTCGGGTCGGCTGTGCCGGCAGGGACTGGCGCTGGCCGAGAAGATCGGCGACCGGCTGCAGCAGGCCTGGCTCTTCTGCGTGCTGGCCGGCGGCTACTGCACCGTCGCCGCCGACTACGACGAGGGGCTGCGGGCGGCCGAGGCGGCCGTGGAGCTCGACGAGCGGCTGGGCCAGCACGGCCACCTGCCGATCCCGCTGATCATCCTGGCCCAGATCCACCAGTGCCGGGGCGAGGGCGAGCGCAGCGAGCGCCTGTACCGGCGGGCGCTGGAGGTCGCCGAGGCCCTGGGCGAGCCCCAGCTCCTGGTGCCGTGCTACGAGGGGCTGGCCACGCTGGCCATCGAGCGCGACGATCCCGAAGAAGCCGAGCGGTGGCTGGAGCGGAGCCGCCGGGTCCAGGACACCACCGGCTGGACGAGCGAGACGTTTCTGGTGCTGCCGTTCCTCTGCTGAGGGCGGCCGGGGGAGAGTGGACATGAACGAGACGATGGTCGGGCGGCCGGCGCCCTCGTTCCGCCTGCCGTCCGCGCAGGGGCCCGAGGTCGCGCTGGAGGACTACCGGGGCGGCAACGTCATCCTGTTCTTCGCCAAGGGGATGGCCTGCGGGTTCTGCCGGCAGAAGATGAGCCAGCTGGCGCGGGGACTGCCCCGCTTCCGGGAGCTCCACACCGAGGTCCTGCAGATCGCGCCGACGCCCCTCGACCGGGCTCGCTTCTACGCCCGGAACTTCCGCTTGCCGTTCCCGTATCTCTGCGACCCCGGCTACCGCGCCTACGCGGCGTACGGGCTCGGGCGCCGGACGTTCCCGCCCACGACCTGGGTGCGGGCGGTCTATGCCGGCTTCACGATGCCGACGCCGGAGAACGACTGGGGCGAGATCCGGCCGGCGGTCTCCGAGCTCGGCCGGCTGTTCGCCGACGACGACCTCGGGCTGTTCATCGTGGACCGCGACGGCATCGTCCGCCACGCCGTCACCGGCTCCCACCTCCTCCTCGAGGAGGGCC
>DATLZL010000348.1:0-5105 GCA_035574035.1 Binatia bacterium
CAGGACGAGCGCCGGCCGCCCCTCGATGACCTGGAAACGCCCGGGCCAGACGGTGCGCTCGAGGCCGGCGCGCACGGCCGGTTCCGGCACGCCGAGGGCGCGGGCCGCCGCCACCGCCAGCAGCGCGTTCTCGGGCTGGTAGCTGCCGAGCAGGGCCAGCCGGGCGCCCTCGAGGCGCCAGCCGGGACCGGCGCACGAGATCACTTGACCCTCGAGGGAGCGGGCTTCCACCCGCACGTGGAGGTCCTCGCCGGCGAAGAGCACCGGCACGCCGGCCGCCGCCGCCTGCCGGCGCACGACGTCGGCCGCGTCCGGCGCCTGGGCGGCCGACACCGCCACGCCGCTCCGCAGGATGGCCGCCTTCTCGGCGGCGATGGCGGCCCGCGTCGGGCCGAGGACCGCCTGGTGGTCGAGGTCGATCCGCGTAAGGACCGTCACCGCAGGGCGGCCCACCGTCGTCGCGTCCAGGCGTCCGCCCAGGCCGACCTCCAGCACGGCCACCTCCACGCCTTCGCGCGCGAAGTGGTCGAGGGCCAGCGCGGTGGTGGCCTCGAACATCGTGGCGTCGAGGCGGGCGACCAGCGTGCCGAGGGCGTCCACGCCGTCGGCGACGGCGTCCTCGGCGATCGGCTCGCCGTCCACGCGGATGCGCTCCCGGAAGGACACGAGGTGCGGCGAGGTGTAGAGCCCGACGCGGCGCCCGGCCGCCTTGAGCATGCCGGCCAGCAGCGCCGCCACCGAGCCCTTGCCGTTGGTGCCGCCGACCTGGACCAGCGTGTAAGCCGTCTCGGGGTGCCCGAGCGCCGCCAGCAACGCCTGGATGCGCTCCAGTCCCGGCCGCATCCCGGCGTGCTCGCCGCCCCGCAGCGCGAGCAGCCGGGCCACGGCCTCGGCGTAGGTCATGCGGACGGCGGAGGCGAGTCGCTGAAGAAGGCCAGCAGGCGCCGCAAGGTGTCCTTGAGCTGGCCGCGATCGACGATCAGGTCGAGCTGCCCGTGCTCGAGCAGGAACTCCGAGCGCTGGAACCCCTCGGGCAGCGGCTGCCGGATCGTCTCGGCGATGACGCGGGGGCCGGCGAAGCCGATGAGCGCGCGGGGCTCGGCCAGGATCACGTCGCCCAGCATGGCGAAGCTGGCCGTGACCCCGCCGGTGGTGGGGTCGGTGAGCACCGAGATGAAGGGCAGGCCCTGCCGGCCCAGGCGCTCCAGCGCCGCCGCCGTCTTGGCCATCTGCATGAGCGAGAGGATCCCCTCCTGCATGCGGGCGCCGCCGGAGGCCGAGACGATGATCAGCGGCAGGTGCTTGGCCATCGCGAGCTCGATCGCCCGGGTGATCTTCTCGCCGACCGCGGAGCCCATGCTCCCGCCCAGGTAGAAGAAGTCGAAGGCGGCCAGCACCGCCGGGTAGCCCCCGATCCGGGCCACGCCGGTGACCACCGCCTCGCCGAGCCCGGTCTTCTCCCGCGCCGCCCGCAGGCGGTCCCGGTAGCGCTTGGTGTCCTTGAATCCGAGCGGGTCGGCCGACACCAGACCGGCATCCCGCTCCTCGAAGGAGCCAGGGTCGGCCAGCAGCGTGATCCGCTCGCGGGCGCCCATGCGGAACGCATACCGGCACTTGGGACAGACTCGGCCGGCGCGCTCGACCTCGGCCCGGTAGATGATCTCCTTGCAGGAGTCGCACTTGATCCAGAGGCCCTCGGCGATGACCACCTTGCGGCCCCTGGCCTCCCCCGGCTCGCTGTCCTTCCTCCTGAACCAGGCCACGCTTACCTCCCGGGCCGGAGCGGGGCCTTGAGCGCGGCGATGAAGTCGCCCAGGCGCGCCACCAGGTCGCTCCGGCCGGCATGGGCCTCGATCAGCCGCACGATGGCCGAGCCCACGGCGACGCCGTCGGCCAGGCGCCCGACCGCCGCCACCTGCTCGGGCCGGCCGATGCCGAACCCCACGCAGATCGGCTTGGTGGTGAGCAGGCGGAGCGCCCGCACCTGCGCCTCGAGCTCGGTCGGCAGCGCCTCGCGCTCGCCGGTGACGCCGGTCAGCGACACGAGGTAGATGAAGCCCCGGCTCCGCCGCGCGATCATCCGCATGCGCTCGGCGGTCGAGGTGGGGGCCACGAGATGGACCAGGTCGAGGCCGACGGGTTCGACCTCGGCCGCCAGCGGACCGGCCTCCTCGGGCGGGAGGTCGGTCACGATCACGCCGTCCGCGCCGGCCTTGGCCGCCGCCTCGGCGAAGGCGCGGAGCCCGAAGGCCAGCACCGGGTTGTAGTAGGTCATCAGGACCACCGGCGCCTCGACCTCGCCCCGCACGGCGGCCAGGGTGTCCAGCACCCGCCGCAGCGAGGCGCCGCCGGCCAGCGCGCGCTGGGCGGCCCGCTGGATGACCGGCCCGTCGGCCAGCGGGTCCGAGAACGGCACGCCCAGCTCGATGACGTCGGCACCGCGCCGGTCCATCTCGACCATCAGGCGCGCGGTCGCCTCGAGCGATGGGTCGCCGGCCGTCAGGTAGGCCACCAGCGCCCGCTCGCCGCGGGCGCGCAGGCGCCCGAACGTCTCGCCCAGCCGGCTCACCGCCCCTCCCGGCTGAGCGCGCGCGCGACCACCTGCACGTCCTTGTCCCCCCGGCCGGAGAGCCCGACGACGACGGCCCGGCTGCGGGGCAAGCGCTTGGCCAGCGACAGTGCGTGGGCGACGGCGTGCGCCGACTCCAGCGCCGGCACGATGCCCTCCAGCCGGGCGAGGGTCTGGAAGCCCTCCAGCGCCTCCTCGTCGGTGACGCTCGTCACCTCCAGCCGGCCGTGATCTTTCAGGAGCGCGAGCTCGGGCCCCACGCCGGGATAGTCGAGCCCGGCCGAGATCGAGTGCGCCGTCGCCACCTGGCCGTCGTCGTCCTGCAGCAGGTAGGTCCGGCAGCCGTGCAGCACGCCGACGCGGCCGGCGCCGAGGCTGGCGCCGTGACGGCCGCTGGCCAGCCCTTCACCGCCCGCCTCGACGCCGATCAGGCGCACGCGGCGGTCGGCGACGAACGGGTGGAAGAGCCCGATCGCGTTCGACCCGCCGCCCACGCAGGCCACCAGCACGTCGGGCAGCCGGCCCAGCAGCCGCTGCGCCTGCCGCCGCGTCTCCCGGCCGATCACGGCCTGGAAGTCCCGCACCATGAGCGGATAGGGGTGCGGCCCGAGCGCCGAGCCGAGCAGGTAGTACGTCGTCCGGACGTTGGTCACCCAGTCACGCAGCGCCTCGTTGATGGCGTCCTTGAGCGTGCGGCTGCCGGCTTCCACCGGCCGCACGCGGGCGCCGAGCAGCCGCATGCGAAAGACGTTGAGCGCCTGGCGCTCGACGTCCTCCGCCCCCATGTAGACCTCGCACGGCAGGCCCAGCAGCGCCGCCGCCGTGGCCACCGCCACCCCGTGCTGGCCGGCGCCTGTTTCCGCGATGAGCCGCTGCTTCTTCATGCGCACCGCCAGCAGGCCCTGCCCCAGCACGTTGTTGATCTTGTGGGCGCCGGTGTGGCAGAGGTCCTCGCGCTTGAGGTAGATGCGGGCGCCGCCCACGTGCTCGCTGAGCCGCCGGGCGAAGGTGAGCGGGGTCGGGCGTCCCGCGTACTCGCGCCGGAGCGCGTCCAGCTGGGCCTGAAAGCGCGGGTCGCGTCGCGCCGCCCGGTAGGCCTGCTCGAGCTCGAGCAGCGGGGCCATGAGCGTCTCGGGCACGAAGCGGCCGCCGTACAGGCCGAAGCGGCCCTGGGCGTCCGGCCAGCGGTGGAGCGGGCGCCGGTCCGGCCCGCGCGTGCGCCCGGCGGACCGGCTCACAGCGCGCGCCTCGCCTCGGCGATGAAGCGGCGGACCCGCCGGAGGTCCTTGCGCCCCGGCTCGGCCTCCACGCCGGAGTTGACATCCACCGCGTACGGCTTCACCAGGGCCACCGCCCGGGCGACGTTGTCCGGGGTGAGGCCGCCGGAGAGGATCACGGGCCGGCCCTCGGCCCGGCAGGCGGCGGCGATGGCGGCGGCGGCCCTCCACTCCACCGGCTCCCGCGCCTCGCCCTCGCTCCAGCGGGCGGCGCTGTCGAGCAGCACTGCCGCGGCCGGGCGCGGCAGCGCCAGCCGGAACACGCGCAACGCGTCGGCCTCCGACGCCGTCGACGCCGGCGGGAGCTTCACGGTCTTGATCACCGGCAGCGCGTACTGAGCGAGGTCCTCCGGCGACTCGTCGCCGTGGAACTGCAGCGCCCTGAGCCCGCAGGCCTCGGCCACCGCCTTGACGTGACCGGCCGGGTGGTCCCAGAACACGCCGACCGGAGTGACGAAGGGCGGCAGGCGGCGGATGATCGCCGCCGCCCGGTCGGCGGTGACGTAGCGCGGCGTCCCCTCCACGAAGATGAAGCCGAGCGCGTCGGCGCCGGCCTCCGCGCACCCCAGCGCGTCCTCCAGGCAGGTGATCCCGCAGATCTTCACCCGAAGCACGTGAGCTCCCGGATCTTGGCGGCGACGTCGGCGGCCCTCACCAGCGCCTCGCCCACCAGCACGGCGTGGGCGCCGGCGGCGGCCACGCGGCGCACGTCGGCGGCGGTGAAGAACCCGCTCTCGCTGACCACCAGGCGGCCGGGCGGCACCCGGGGCAGCAGCTCGAGCGTCGTCTCCAGGCGGGTGACGAACGTGCGCAGGTCGCGGTTGTTGATCCCGATGATCCGCGCGTCGACCTCGAGCGCCAGGTCCAGCTCGGCGGCGGTGTGACACTCCACCAGGGCCGCCAGCCCCACGCCCTTGGCCGCCTGCAGCAGGTCCCGCAGCGCCGGCGGTTCGAGGATGGCGACGATCAGCAGGACCGCGTCGGCGCCGGCGGCGCGCGCCTCCCACAGCTGGTACTCGTCGAGCACGAAGTCCTTGCGGAGCAGCGGGACGTCGACGCGCTCGCGCACGGCGGACAGCGTGTCGAGGCTGCCGCCGAAGTACTTGGCGTCAGTGAGCACGGAGATCGCGTCGGCGCCGTGGCGGGCGTAGGCGGCGGCGAGCGCCACCGGCTCCCAGCCGGGGCCGGCCAGCCGTCCGCGCGAGGGCGAGGCCGGCTTGACCTCGGCGATGAGCCGGACGCCGCCGGGCGCCGGCGCC
>DATLZL010000349.1:0-4685 GCA_035574035.1 Binatia bacterium
GGCGGTCGTCCTGCGGCCCGGGTGACGACGCCGCCGGCCGCCACGCCGCGCCGGGGGCCCTCGCCGCAGGCCCGCCTCAGGGTTCCGGCGGCCGGCGCGCCGACCAGCCGGTGGCCTGCTCGTAGGCCCAGCCGATCCGCAGCACCGTGGCCTCCTGCCCGGCGTGGCCGATGATCTGCAGCGAGGTCGGCAGGCCCCCGGTCGTGAACCCGTTCGGCACCGCCAGCGCGCAGAGGCCCAGGTAGTTCGCCGCCCGCGTGAAGTAGGCGGCGGTCGTGGACTGGTCGATCTCGGCCACCGCCGGTGCCGGGGTCTGCGCCGTCGGCGTCAGCAGCGCGTCCACGTCGGCCATGGCAGCCGCGAACTCCCGCCGGCGCGCCTCGCGCTCGTCGAGCGTCAGCAGGTAGTCGCGGGCGGACATGCCCTTGCCCACCTGGATGCGCGGGCGCACGTGGGGGTCGAGCGGCAGCGTGGGGTCGTCCACCAGGTGGCCGACGAACCGGTAGCCCTCGGCGCCGATGATGCGGCCCACGCCGGCGGCGTACTCCCGCAGGGGGTGCGGCCAGTCGCGCCGGACCAGGCGGGCGCCCAGCCGGGCCAGCGTCTCGACGGCGGCGTCGTAGGCGGCCAGCACCTCGGCGTCCACGCCGGCCCGCTCGGCCTCCGGCAGCACGGCGAGCCGGAGGCCTTCGACACCGCGCTGGAGGTCGGGCATCGGGTCGGCCGGGCTCCAGGCGAGCGTCTGCGGGTCGCGGGGGTCCGGGCCGTTGAGGACCCGGAACAGCAGCGCCGCGTCCTCCACCGAGCGCGCCATCGGCCCCGGCGTGTCCAGCGTGTGGCTGAGCGGTAGCACGCCCCAGGTCGAGATGCGTCCGGCGGTGACCTTGAGGCCGACGATGCCGCACCACGCCGCCGGGATCCGCACCGAACCGCCGGTGTCGGTCCCGATGGCCGCCGGCGCCAGCCCGGCCGCCACCGCCACCGCCGAGCCGCTCGAGGAGCCGCCCGGCGCCCGGTGCACGGCCGGGTCCCAGGGGTTCCACGGGGTACCCAGGTGGGTGTTGGTGCCGAACGAGCCCATGGCGAACTCGACCGTGTGCGTCTTGCCGAGCACGATCATGCCGGCCGCGATCAGCCGCTCGGCCAGCGTCGCCGTGACCCGCGAGACCCGGTTCTCCCAGTGCTTGGAGCCGCCCGTCGTGATCCGGCCCTCGAGCTCGACCAGGTCCTTGAGCGCGACGGGTACTCCGTGCAGCGGCCCCACCCGGTGGCCGCTCCGGAGGGCGCGGTCGGCCGCCTCGGCGGCCAGCCGGGCGTCCGCCTCGTAGACGGCGAGGTAGGCGCCGAGGCGCTTGTCGAGCCGGCGGATCCGGTCCAGCAGAGCGTCGACGACGTCCACGGGCGACAGGGTCCGGGTGGCGAAGGCGCGCGACAGTTCAGCGGCGGTGGCCCAGACGGGGTCGAGCATGGCCGCTACTGTACATCAGGCGGCCGGGCCGCGGCAGGTCGGGGCCGCGCCCCCGCGACCAGCCGGATCCTCCGTCGGGTCCACCGCGTCACCGCTGTGACGGCGACGGCGTTTCGAACACCGGTCGGTCGGAAGGGTTGACGGGCCCCTTCTTGTCGCAGCTACCGATCGGGCAGCCGGCCAGGGGTCCGCAGCACGCCGGCTCGTCCGGCACACACCAACACTCCCCGCTGGTCCTCTTACCGCACTTGCATCGTGGTTCACGAGACACGCCTGGGATCGAGCCGGCGGCGATCCTGCTGCCTCGGCCCAGCTGCTGGCGCGCGAGCGCCGCCGGATCGGAAGTGAACGTGACGAACTCTCCCGTGACCAGGGACCTCGCCGTGACCTGCCCACGAGCATCGATCGCCGTGATCTCCAGTACCTGGGCGGCGCGGGCCGGCCGCGGCCCGGCACCCGCGGCGGTGAGCATCACCGCATCGCATTCGTCCGCGACGTCGGCGAACAAGTGGTCCGCCGGGCTCTGGGCTCGGGCGGTCGACATCACGAGCACCGTCAACGCAGCCACAGGAATGATCCACCTGATCGGATGGTGCCGATTCGTTCGCATGGTCATCCTCCTCTCTCTAACGGTAATGCTCCAGGAACCCGCCTCGGGCTCACCGCGGTACCGTCGGCATCGGCGCCGGGGACGGCATCAGCGCGCCGGCCACCGCGGCGAGGACGAAGAAGATCACGACGGCGGCGATCATGACCGCCACGGTGTAGGGCAGCACCCGCGACGTGGGGACCTTCATGACGACCGGAACGCCGAGGTACAGGAGGTACAGGCTGTAGAGCCCGAGGATGGAAAGAAAGCCGAGGGCCGGGACAAGGGCGAAGACGCCCGCCACCCACGCGGCCGTGCTCGAGTAGGCGGCGAGCTTGAACGCCTGCCCCGGATCCTCCTGGCCCCCGAACCGCGGCGCCAGCGCGTTGATGACCAGCGCCAGGACGTATACCGCGGCCAGGCTCAGCACGTACGTGACGACCGCCTGGACGAGGGCGCTGCCCAGCGGGACGCGGTAGCGGCCCAGCCCCGGCACGCCGAAGCCGATCATCGACTGCCCGACCATCGCCGTGATCGGCCCGACGGCAGCCAGCGGCGCGACGTACCCGCGGTAGACGCCTCCGATCGTGGACGGCTCCCGGGCGATGACTTCCCACTCCCGTCGCGGCTGCATGAGGATGGTCTTCACGCGCTCCCGCATGCTGTCCCTCCCTGGCCGCGGACCGCCGTGCCGGCGGCCCTCATTTGAGCGCCGCGGTGAGCGTCACCCGCCTGGATCTCGATCTCGCCTGGCGCGACGGGTGTCTCCGGCGGCTCGTCGGTGGCCGAGCGGTCATCCCCGCGGCGACGGCCGCCATGGCCAGTGCCACGATCACCACCATCGCCGCGGCCCGGCCGCCGCGCCGGCTGGCGCCTCCCGTTGTCCCCGGTGGAGCACTCACGTCCGTCCTTCCGGATGGCGGCGCCCCGCTCGGCCGGCTCGACGCTCGCGGCGCCGCCGCGCGGCGACGAGGTCGTCCCACTGCGACTTCAGGGCGTTGAAGAGCCACAGTCCTGTGACGACCGGGAACACCAGGCTGATTCCCGTGGTCTTCGGCAGCATCACGAGGCCGATGCCCAGGAAGATCAGCCAGAACGAGACGAGCGCGACATTGATGCCCGCCACCACCGCGCGCTCGGCGCCTGTCGCCGTCCCGTCGACCAGCGAGTCCATCGTGATGAACCGCCGCCGGGCGGCGAGGACGCGAACGCGGGAGCGCCACCGCGACGCGGTGAGCCCGGCGGGTCGCCCGGTCGCCGGATCGGGCCCGAACGGCTGCATGGAGGGCGCAACGGGCATCTCGTCGGGCTCGCCACCCCGGAGCGCGTAGGTCAGCAGCGCGAGCATCGTGGTGACGAAGATCACCACGGCGAACCCGAGCACCCAACGGCCCGCAATGGCGCCGGTCGCCAGCCAGGCTTCCATCCCTACGCGAACGTCGTCGCCATGGCCCGCAGCAGGCCCCGCGCCACCCGGCCCCACAGCCTCATGGCTCAGGTCTCCTCCTCGGACATCGCCTCGGTCACCGGTTCACGGCCCGGCCGCCAGCACGTTTTCCCAGCGCGTCAGCATCACGCCGCTGCGGGCCTGAACCCAGACCTCGCGCACCATACCGACGCCGGGCACGAAGTGCCGCTCGACCGAGAGCGCGATCGGTTGCGACGGTTGCTGCATCAAGACCACGAAGCCGGGCGCGTTGCCGGTCGGCGTCTTCACCGGGACCGGGCCCCACATCCGGAACGTCTGCCTGACGGGCGGATCGAGGTCGTGATGCCAGCGCCGCGGCGTCTTGAGCGGCCACGGCCAGATGGGGCCTGGCGGATCGAACGTGTGCTCCTCGCCGCCGCCTTTGATCCTGGTGACGACCAGACCAGCATCGGTGAGCTTCCACCACTGCTCCTCGATCAGCGTGTCGTTGCGGCGGGACTGCAGGCGCACGCCCATCTCGTCCTGGCCCACGGCCTTCGTTTGCACGGTGGCCCGGAGCCGCCCGTCGGGGTCCAGCCGCACACCCGGCGGCAGCTGGGGCCGCACGCCCGGCGCGAACTGCTGCTCGAACCGGTAGGTCCACGCGGTGCCGGGCTTCAGCGGCACTAGGTCCGCGGGCTGTCGCACCTCGGCGGCCGGCACGGCCGCCACCGTGAACTCGGCGGAGCGCCAGGGCTTGCCGTCCGCGGTGACGTCGAGCCGGTACTTGCCGGGCGGAAGCGCGCCGCCGCGGGAGCGCAGGTGGACCGCGGCCCGGTCGCGGCCCGCGATCGGGATCGTCGTTTTGTTGATGACCTGGTTCGGCGGCGCCGCGGCGCCGACGTCCACCACGCTCCAGGTAGCGACCAGGCTTGGGTGCGAGTCGCCCTTCGGCAGCCGGACCACCGCGGTGACCTCCTCGGTCGAACCGGCGGGGAACGTGTGGGTCGGATAGACCGGCGAATAGTCGGCCGCCTCGGCCAGGCAGAGTTGCAGGGAAGCGCCGCCCGCGTCCCCCGCTGGCTGACCCTCGGCCAGACCGACGGCGAGGCAGAAACAAACGAGCGCCGCGACAGCGAGACGCCTCATCATGACCTCCCGAGCGTTCATGGCTCAGGCCCGGATGGTGGCGGAGACCATCATGACCGCGGCCCAGACCA
>DATLZL010000350.1:0-2356 GCA_035574035.1 Binatia bacterium
CCCGCCGATGAACGAGCCGAGGGCGGCGATGCCGAGGGCCGGTCCGGCCCGTCCCTGGCGCGCCAGCGGGTGCCCGTCCAGGCAGGTCACCACCGAGGCCGCCTCGCCCGGGATGTTGACCAGGATCGAGGTGGTCGAGCCGCCGTACATCGCGCCGTAGTAGATGCCGGCCAGCAGGATGACGGCCGCCTCCGGCGAGGCCGTGAACGTGATCGGGAACAGCAGCGACATGGCGCCCACCGGGCCGATCCCCGGCAGGACACCGATCAGCGTGCCGACCAGAACGCCGAGAAAGCAGACGCCGAGGTTCTCGGGCCGGAGCGCCACCGCGAGCCCCGCGCCGACCTGGGACAGCAGGTCCACGTCACCCGAGACCCAGCCAGCCGGCCGGCAACGGCGCGCCCAGCCAGCGCTTGAAGAGCAGCCAGCTGCCTCCGGCGCCGGCGACGGCGCCGGCCAGCGCCACCGCCCACCCCCGCGGCTCGGCCAGGCGGAAGAGCGCGAGCAGGGCCCCGGCCGTCGTGAGCACGAAGCCGAGCCGCGGCAGGGCGACGGCGTAGAGCGCGAGGACCAGCACGACGGCCACGACCCGTCGCCAGCGCCGGTCCGGCCAGAGGGGTTCGGTGGTGGCCCCGCGCGCGGCGCCGGCGGTCACCCCGAGCGCCAGCCCGACCATGAGGAGGCCGACCCAGAACAGCAGGAAGCCCGGGCCGGGCTCGGCCGGAGAGCCGAGGTCCAGCTGCCAGCCCGACCAGGCCACGTAGGCCCCGGCCAGGGCCCAGCCGAGGCCGGCCGCGACCTGCGCCCGGCGCACGGCTATGACTTCTTCGCCAGACCGGCCTGCTCGACCTGGACCCGCGCCTCGTCGTAGAGGTGGCGCGCGTACTTGGCGTAGTCCTCGCTGGAGAGGTAGAAGGGCTCCATGTCCAGGCGCTCGAGCGTCTTGAGGTAGGCCGGCTCTTCCATCCCCTTCCGGAAGGCGTCGTGCAGGATCTTGACCACCTTGCCGTCCATCCCGCGCGGACCGGCGATGCCGAACGGCGAGTTGGAGACGAGGCCGTAGCCGAGGTCCTTGAGCGTCGGCACGTGCGGCCAGCGGCGGGTGCGCTGATGGCCCCACGTCACCAGCAGGCGCAGGTGGCCGGCGTCGACCTGCGGCGCCCAGCCGGTCGAGTCGGCGGTGGCCGTGACGTGCCCGCCCAGGACCGCCGGCGTGGTCTCGGCTCCGCCCTTCATCGGCACGTGGACCCACTTGATGCCTTCCCGGGCGGCGATGGCCTCCATGGTGATGTGCAGCGTGGTTCCTGCTCCCGGCGTGGCGTAGGTCACCTTGCCGGGGTTGGCCTTGGCGTAGGCGATGAACTCCTGCCAGGTCTTCCACGGCGCGTCGGCCTTGACCACCACCCCGAACGTGTAGCCGCTCACGTGGATCACGTAGGTGAAGTCCTTCAGCGGGTCCCACGTGGCCTTGACCATGTGCGGCAGGCGGAAGACGGTGATGGGGATCTGCGAGAGCGTGTACCCGTCGGGCCGGGCGGTGGCGGCCATGGTCGCCGGCCCCACCGTCCCGCTTCCGCCCGGCTTGTTCTCGACCACCACCGGCTGGCCGAGGTGCTTGCCGGTGGCCTCGGCCAGCGCCCGCATCATCACGTCGGTCGAGCCGCCGGGCGGCCAGGGGCAGATGAGGGTGACGGGCTTGGTTGGAAAGTCGGCGGCGCCGGCCGGGCGCGGCAGACCGGCGGCCACCACGGCGCCCGCGCCACGGAGGATGTCCCGTCGAGTCAGGAGGGATGCGGCGTCGGCCATGGCCCACCTCCCGGGTCCGGTTCGGCCGCCGATTGTAATACGGCGGCGGTGCACCGGGAGGGTGGCGGCCCGGCCCCTCAGAGCAGCGGGCTCACGTACATGCGGAAGGCCCGGATGGGCCCCACCCGGGTATCGAAGAGCCGGGTCGCCAGGAACCGCCGCGCCTCGGCGTCGAAGCGGATGAGGCCGGGAGCGCCGGGGTCGTTGGGGTCGTAGACGACGAACTCCAGGGTCCCGTGGTCGACGACCCGGTAGTCGTAGACCAGCACGGTGTGGTTGAGCTCGATCGTGGGCAGGTTGGTGACGAGCCACTGCACCGGCCTCCCCTTCAGCAGCTCGTCCACGGTCTCCCGGGCGACGCGCTGCTGCTGGCCCCGCGTCACCGGAAAGGCCACGCGCCAGTTGGTCCAGTGAATCCAGCTCCAGAACCGCCCCGACAGCCCCGCCTTCACCGCCGCCGTCTCCCGGCTCGAGAACTCGTAGAGCGACGCGTAGCCCGGGATGACCACGCGGTCGTCCGGCGGCAACGGCGGATGCCAGGGCGGCCGGG
>DATLZL010000351.1:0-6549 GCA_035574035.1 Binatia bacterium
CGCCCGCCGGCGCTCCTCCTGGCCGCACTCGTGCTCCTCGCCCCGGCCTCCGCGGCCGGCGCCGAAACCGTGCACCGCGAGCGCCTGGGCAATGGGTTCACGCTGCTGGTGCGGGAGAACCCGCTGGCCCCGGTGGTCGCCGTCTCGCTGCTGGTCCGGATGGGCGTGCGCTGGGAGTCGCCGGCCGAGGCCGGCATCTCGAACTTCCTCCACGCGGTCATGGTCAAGGGCACCACCCGGCGCAGCGGGGCCGAGCTGGCGGAGGCAATCGCCGCCCTGGGCGGCAAGGTGAGCGCCGCCGGCGACGTGGACTCCTCCGGTATCCAGGCCACCGCGCTCGGGCGCTTCTGGCGGGACCTGCTCGGGCTGGTGGCCGAGCTGGCGCTCGAGCCCCGGCTGGCGCCGGAGGACGTGGACGCCGAGCGCGACTGGCTGCTGTCCCGGGTGCAGCGGCGGCGCGACAGCCCCTCGGGCCGCGCGTTCGACGAGTTCTACGCGGCCCTCTATGCGCCGCATCCCTACGCGCAGCCCGTGATCGGCACGCCGGAGAGCCTGCGCCGCATCGACCGGGCGGCGCTCGTCGCCCACTACCGCGCCTTCTACCGGCCGGAGCGCATGGTGCTCGCCGTCAGCGGTCATGTGCGGGCTCCGGAGGTGGCGGCCGAGGTTCGCCGGCTGTTCGGCGGGCTGCCGGGCGGCGGCGAGGCGGCGCCGCCCTCGAACCCCCGCCCGGCCGGGGGCGGGCGGCGCGTGGTCGTCGAGCAGCCGGCCCAGCAGGCCCAGATCGTCGCCGGCGCGCTGGCGCCCTCGATGGCCGAGCCCGACCACGCCGCGGTCAAGGTGCTGGCCACGGTCCTGGGCGGCGGCATGGCCGGTCGCCTCTTCGCCGAGCTGCGCGACCGGCAGGCCCTGGCCTACACCGCCAGCGCCTTCTACGAGCCGGTCCGCGGCCCCGGCGCGCTCGTCCTCTACCTCGGTACGGCCCCGGACAACGCCGAGGCGGCCGAGGCCGCGCTCCGCCGCGAGGTCGAGCGGATCCGCCGCGAGCCGGTCGGGGCCGCCGAGCTCGACCGGGCCAAGGGCTACCTCCTCGGACACGACGCCATGGACCGGCGCACCAACGCCCGGCAGGCCTGGTACCTCGCCTTCTACGAGCTCCAGGGCGTCGGGACCGACTTCGCCGAGCGCTACCGCCGGGCGGTCCAGGCCGTGTCGGCCGACGACGTGCACCGCGCGGCCCGCGCCTACCTCGACCCGCTGACGGTGACCGTGCTGCGGCCGCCGGCCCGGCGGTGAGCGTGACCGGCGAATCGCCAATCGCCCCCGCCCGTCTCACCTGCAGAACGACCGCGTGGGGAGGCAGGTATGAGAGGCTGGATAGGGCGTGCCGTGGCGAGCGTGCTGGTCGTCGGTCTGGCGGCGGCAGGGTGCGGGACCGTGACGGGGGCCGCCGTCGGCGCCGGCAGCGGCGCGGCGATCGGCGCCGGGACGGGCTACGGAGCGGGGCGCGGCGCGCTGATCGGTCTGGGAGTCGGCGCCGCCGCCGGCACCATCTACGACATCACCAAGAAGCGGTGAGCACGCCGGCCGTGACGGGGCGGTAGCCGGAGGGGCGCGCCGCCCCTCCGGCCATCACATCCGCTCGGCGGCCCGCCGGGCGCGCTCGGCCTCGAGCGTGCGGATCTCGTCGGCGAACATCCCGATGTGGAGCGGGCAGGGCGGCTTGTTTTCCTCGACGTACTGGCACTCGGTCTGATTGCACTGCACGAAGTAGCCCGGCGGGCGGCCGAAGCCGCCCCAGCGGCGCAACCGGATCTGGACCCGCTCGGACACCACATCGCACCAGAAGTCCCGGCTCTTGCCTCGGCTCACGCTGTCTCCTCGATCATGCTCGTCGTCGACTCCACGTTACGGCATCCCGGTCCGGGAGACAATCTCGTCCGTGCCCCGCCGGATTCGGCTATAGTTTTCGGCACCGCAGCTGAATCGGGAGGCGGGGGGAGGACTGTTCGTGCGTCTCGAGGGGGCGGGCATCGGTCGCGGGCTGTGGGTCGTGGTGGGCGCCACCGTCATGGCGCTCGGGGTGGCCGGTTGCGGCAGCGTGACACGGGGCCTGCGGACGGCGGCCCCGCCGGATCCCGACGCGATCGCGGAGGCGGTGCTCCTCGCGCGCGAGGTGGCACCGGCCCAGGCCCCGGAAGAGGAGCTCCCGGAGGAGGACGTGATCTACGACCCCTGGGAGCGGTTCAACGAGCGCATCTTCACCTTCAACTACAACGTCGACCGCTACGTGCTCAAGCCGGTGGCCCGCCGCTACCGCGCCGTCGTGCCCGAGCGCGTGCAGATCATGATCGCCAACGGCTTCGACAACATCGCCTTCGTGCCGCGCATGGTGAACAGCCTGCTCCAGGGCAAGGTCGACGGCGCCCTGCGCGAGCTCTCCCGGTTCCTGGTCAACAGCACCCTGGGCATCGGCGGGCTGTTCGACGCCGGCAAGCACGCCGGCCTGGAGCCGAGCCGGGAGGACTTCGGGCAGACGCTCGGCGTGTGGGGGGCGGGGCCCGGCCCCTACCTGGTGCTGCCGCTGATGCCGCCCATGACGGTGCGGGACGGGATCGGCCGCGGCGTGGACAGCTTCATGGACCCGCTCTCGTACGTGCTGCCGTTCTTCTGGGAGCGACTGGTCATGAAGGTGGGCGAGACCGTCAACGAGCGGGCCCTGAACTACGACCTCTTCCAGGGGGTCGAGGAAACGACGCTTGACCTCTACAGCTCGGTGCGGCACTTCTACCTGAAACGCCGGGAGCAGCAGATCAAGGAATAGGTCCCTGAAGCGCTGGTGGTTGGCCCTCTGCGTGCTCGCCGTCGCCGGTCTCGCGCCGGCGGCGGTGTTCCTCGCGGACCCGTTTGGGCGGCGCGCCGTCGCGGCCCCGGCTCCGGCTGACGTGCAGGCGGGCCGGGCCCTGTACGACCGCCTGTGCGCCACCTGCCACGGACCGACGGGCCGGGGTGACGGGCCCTCGGCCGCCGGCTTCGCCACTCGACCCGCCAACCTCGCCGACGGCCGCATCATGAACCCGCTGCCCGAAGAGTTCCTGGTCAACGTGATCCTGAACGGCGGACCCGCCGAGGGCCTGGCTCCGACGATGCCCCCCTTCCGGGGCAACCTGAACGAGGACCAGGCCCGGCAGGTCGTGGCCTACCTCCGGACGCTGGCCGAGCCCCCCTGGAATCCGGCCGACAGCCGTCCCGTCGCGCACGTGCCCGCAGCGCCCACCCAGCCGATCTTCTTCAGCCACCTGATCCACGCCGGGTCGTTCGGCATCGAGTGTCAGTACTGCCATGCCGGCGCCCGCCGGGGCGCCGCCGCCGGCCTGCCCTCCGTCGAGCGCTGCATGGGCTGCCACAAGATCATCGGCGCCCAGGACAACCCCGAGATCCGGAAGATCCACGAGTACTGGAATCGCCGGGAGCCCATCCCCTGGGTGCGGATCTTCAAGGTTCCCGAATTCACGTACTTTCCGCACAAGCCCCACGTGCAGGCCGGGGTTCAGTGTCAGACGTGCCACGGTCCCATCGAGCGGATGCGGGTGGTGGGGGCGACCACCGGCCCCCGGATCGGCAACGACCTGCTGCACCTGATCGGCCTGCGTCCGGCCCCGCCCCCGCTGACCATGGGCTGGTGCATCGACTGCCACCGCGAGCAGAACCGGACCCGGGGGACGGCGGCGCCGCTGGACTGCGTGGCCTGCCACCACTAGCGCCCCGGGGGCCCCGGAGGGAACGGCCCCGGTCGGCGGCATCGCGCTTGCTCGGCGTGCCTCGAGGGCGATTTCTAACCCGGGAGGCGCCGATGAAGGCGACGGATCTGCTCAAGAAGGACCACGCCGCAGTCAAGAAGCTGTTCGCCGATTTCGACAAGACCGGCCAGCGGGCGGTGAAGAAGCGGCGGCAGCTCGCCGACAAGATCACCACCGAGCTGGAGGTGCACGCCGCCATCGAGGAGGAGGTCTTCTATCCGGCCATGCGGCGGGCCTCCGGCGGGCAGGACCTGGTGGAGGAAGCCCAGCGCGAGCATGCGGAGGTCAAGCAGATGGTGGCGGAGATCCGCGGGCTGGACCCCGATGACGCCTCCCTGGCCGACCGGGTGGCGGCGCTCAAGGAGGCCGTCGAGCACCACGTGCGGGAGGAGGAGGGGGAGATGTTCCGCCGGGCCCGCGAGCTGGGGGACGAGGAGCTCCAGCGCCTGGGTCAGGCCCTCAAGGAGCGCAAGCAGGCCCTGACCGGGGGCCGGCGGGCCGCGCGCAAGGCGGCTTGAGGGGCCGCCCACGCAGCGTTTTCTTGGTGGCGCCCCGGGCCGTGCGCTATAGACGGGGCGATGGACGGGGCCCTGCGCGTGCTGGTCGTGGAGGACGAGCGGGCGCTGCGCGAGCTGCTGGTCGAGGCCCTCCGCCGGCGCGAGTACCTGGTCACGGCTGCCGGCGACGGCGAGGCGGCTATCGCCGCCCTGGCCCAGGAAGAGTTCGACCTGGTCCTCCTCGACCTCCGGGTGCCCGGCCGGGACGGCATCCAGATCCTGCAGCACCTGCGGGCGGAAGGCCACGAGGCCGAGGTCGTCGTCCTCACCGGTCACGCCGACACCGCCACCGCCATCGAGGCCCTCCGGCTCCACGCCTTCGACTACGTGACCAAGCCGTTCTCGCTGGACGAGCTGCTGGAGATCGTGGCCCGCGCCGGGCGCTTCCGGCGCCTCCGGCTGGAGAACCGCTGGCTCCGGCGGGCCGTCGCCCAGGGCGAGAGCGAGGTACTCCTGCACGGCCGCAGCCGCGTCATGGGGCAGCTGCGCGACCTGCTGGAGCGGGCCAGCCGGTCGGCCTCCCACGTCCTCATCCTGGGCGAGAGCGGCAGCGGCAAGGAGCTGGCGGCCCGGACCATCCACCGCGGCAGCGCCCGGCGCGACCTGCCGTTCCTGGCCCTGAACTGCGCCGCCCTGCCCGACGACCTCCTGGAGTCCGAGCTGTTCGGTCATGAGCGGGGGGCCTTCACCGGGGCCACCGCCCGCCGCCACGGCCTGCTCGAGCTGGCCCACCGCGGCACGCTCTTCCTCGACGAGGTCGGCGAGATGAGCGCGGCCATGCAGGCCAAGCTCCTGCGCGCGCTCGACCGGGGGGAGGTGCGACGGCTGGGCGGGGACCGCGTCCTGCACGTCGACGTGCGCGTCATCGCCGCCACCAACAAGGATCTGGCCCGGGCCGTGGCCCAGGGGCACTTCCGCCACGACCTCTACTACCGGCTGGGCGTCGTCGTCATCGAGGTGCCGCCGCTGCGCCAGCGTGTCGAGGACATCCCGCTCCTGGTCGAGCACTTCGCCCGGCAGGTGGTCCCGCCGGGGCGCGCCCCGCTGCGGTTCACCCCGGCCGCCATGAACCTCCTGATGCGCTACACCTGGCCGGGCAACGTCCGCGAGCTCCGCAACCTGGTGGAGCGCCTGTCGGTGCTGAGCGACGGCGAGGTGACGGGGACCGACGTCGCCCTGCACCTGCCGGCCGGCGAGGCTGCCGGCGAAGATACCGGCCTGCTGGCGCTCGGGGAGGTCGAGCGGCGCCACATCCTCAAGGTCCTGCAGCGGTGCGGCGGCAACCGGACCCAGGCCGCCCGCATCCTGGGCGTGGACCCCAAGACCCTCTACAACAAGCTCAAGGCTTACCGCCTGTCGCCGCCCCTCGAGGTGGCGGCCTACTCGGCCTTGAAGTAACGGGCGGCGGGATGGTGGAAGACCAGGGCCGAGACTGACGCCTCGGGGTCCATCATGAACCCCTCGGTGAGTGTGATGCCCACGCGCTCGGGGCGCAGCAGCCGCCAGAGCGTGACCTGGTCGGCGAGGTTCGGGCAGGCCGGGTAGCCGAACGAGACGCGGATGCCGCGGTAGCGGCCCTTCAGCTTCTCGGCGATCGGCACGTCGGCCGGGTCGGGAAATCCCCACAGCGTCCGGAGCCGGGCGTGGAGCCACTCGGCGAAGGCCTCCGCGCACTCGATGGCCAGCGCCTGGAGCGCGTGCGAGGCGAGGTATTCTCCTCGCTCCTTCCAGGTCTCGGCCCGCTCCCGGACACCCAGGCCGCAGGTGACGGCGAAGGCGGCCAGGTAGTCCTCGGTGTCGTCCCGCAGGTAGTCGGCCAGGCACAACCGCTCGCCGGCGGCCTGCCGGGGGAAGGTGAAGCGCGCCGCCTCGCCGCCGCCGGCATCGAGGACGACGACCGCGTCGCCCTCGGCCCGGGCCCGGAACCACTGGTAGATCCCGTGGGCGACGAGCAGCCGCTCGCGGACCGCGCGCTGCTTGAGGGCCTCGACCGTCTCGTGCACCTCGCGGGCCTTCGGGTCGCCCTGCTCCAGCAGGCGGCCGACCAGGCCCCGCAGCCCGAGATGCTTGCCGTAGAGCATCTGGAGGTTGAGGTAGGGGTAGAGGTGGACGAGCGGCACGTCGCGCAGCACGTGCGGCTCCAGGTCGGGCGGGCGCGGCGGCTCGACCCGCGGCAGGTAGACGCGCGCCGG
>DATLZL010000352.1:0-2607 GCA_035574035.1 Binatia bacterium
GGCGGGGCATCCGGTGCCGGACGCCCGCGGCCTGGCGGCGGCGGAGCGCCTGCTGGCGCTCGCCGCCCAGGCGGGGCCGGACGACCTCGTCCTCGTCCTGATCTCGGGTGGGGGCTCGGCGCTGACGCCGGCGCCGGAGCCGCCGGTCACCCTGGCCGAGAAGCAGGCGGTGACGCGGCTGCTGCTGGAAGCCGGCGCCACGATCAACGAGCTGAACGCCGTCCGCAAGCACCTCTCCCGCCTCAAGGGCGGCAGGCTGGCGCGCGCGGCGGCGCCGGCACGGGTCGTCTCGCTCGTGCTCTCCGACGTCATCGGCGACCCCCTCGACGTGATCGCCTCGGGGCCGACCGCCCCCGACCCCACGACGTTCGGGGACGCGCTGGGGGTCTTGGCGCGCCGCGGCGTCAAGGGCCTCGCCCCGCGCTCGGTCCTCGCCCGGCTGGAGGCGGGCGCTCGGGGCGAGCTCGAGGAGACGCCCAAGCCGGGCGACCCGATCTTCGCGCGGGTGGACAACCTCGTCATCGGCAACAACGCGCTCGTCGTGCGGGCGGCGGCCGAGGAGGCGCGGCGGCTCGGCTACCGCCCGCACATCCTTGACCACGCCATCGAAGGCGAGGCGCGGACGGTGGCCGAGGAGCTGGTCCGCCGCGGGCGGGGCCTGCCCGCCGGCGCCTGCCTGGTGGCCGGCGGGGAGACGACGGTGACCGTCCGCGGTCCCGGCCGTGGCGGCCGGTGCCAGGAGCTCGCGCTGGCCGCGGCCCTGGCGCTCGACGCCGGCGCCCCGCTGGTCGTGCTGGCGGCCGGCACCGACGGAACCGACGGCCCCACCGACGCCGCGGGCGGCATCGTCGATGACGGCACGGTGGAGCGGGGTCGCCGGGCCGGCCTCGACGCCCGCCGATGCCTGGAGGCCAACGACTCCTATACGTTCCTGCGCGCCGCCGGCGACCTGCTCGTGAGCGGACCGACGAACACCAATTTGCTCGACCTCTACCTGGTGGTGAAACCGTTGCGGACCTGATGCGCGGCGCGTGGGCGAACCGCTCTAACTAGCGGAAATGCGGAGCGGCTGGACTCTCCACCCACACGGTTATCCACGGCTCACCCACGGTCGGTGTGGAAAATCGTCGCGGCGGGCGGCGTGATATTCTTCGTCCCGTGCCGCGCACGACGCTGGTCGGCCTCCTGCCCTCCGAGCTGGAAGACCTCGCCGTCGAGCTCGGCGCCTCGCGCTACCGCGGGCGCCAGATCGCGACGTGGATCTACCGCAAGGGCGAAGCCTGTCTGGACGCGATGACGGACCTTCCGAAGGACTTCCGCGCCGCGCTGGCCGAGCGGACCGAGGTGGGCTGGCCCGAGGTCGAGCGGGTGACCCCGTCGCTCGACGGCAGCCGCAAGCTCGTCTTCCGGCTGAGCGACGGTGCCCGGATCAGCGCCGTGCTCATGCCGGACGACGACCGGCTGACGCTCTGCCTCTCCACCCAGGTCGGGTGCGGCTACGCCTGCGCGTTCTGCCTGACCGGCACCATGGGACTGGAGCGGAACCTGACCGCCGGGGAGATCGTGGGGCAGCTGCTGGCCGCCAACACGCTCGTCGACGAGGGCCGGCGCGTCACCCACCTGGTCTTCATGGGCATGGGCGAGCCCCTGGCCAACTACGCGGCCCTGGTCAAGGCGCTCCGCATCCTCACCGACGCCCGGATGGGGCTCGGCTACTCGCCCCGGCGGATCACGGTCTCGACGGTGGGCCTGGTGCCGGGCATCGAGCGGCTGGGGCGGGAAGGGCTTCACGTCAACCTCGCGATCTCCCTGCATGCCACCACCGACGAGGTGCGGGGCCGCCTGATGCCGATCAACCGCGCGTTCGACCTCGCGGCGCTCCTGGAGGCGGTGCGTCGCTACCCGCTGGCCCCGCGCCAGCGCGTGTTCTTCGAGTACGTCCTGCTGGACGGGATCAACGACAGCATGGAGGACGCCGGACGGCTCGCGCGGCTGCTGCGCGGCATCCGGGCCAAGGTCAACCTGATCCCGTTCAACGACTGGCCGGGCTCCCGCTTCGGTCGCCCGCCGCTGGCCCGCATCCTGGCCTTCCAGTCGGTGCTGCTCGATGCCGGCATCACGACGACGGTGCGCTGGAGCAAGGGCGAGGACATCGGCGCGGCCTGCGGGCAGCTGCGCGAGCCCGTCCCCGCGTGAGCCGCACCGTCGCCTTCGCCACGCTGGGCTGCCGCCTGAACCAGGTGGACAGTCAGGAGTTGCAGGCGGCGCTGGAGCGCCGGGGCTTCCGCGCGGTCCCGTTCGAGTCGCCGGCCGACGTCGTGGTCGTCAACACGTGTACCGTGACCGCCCGGGCCGAGGTCTCCGACCGCCAGGCGATCGCGCGCGCCGCCCGCCGCCATCCCGGCGCGCGCGTGGTGGTCACCGGGTGCTGGGCCCAGGCCGACCCCGGCGCCGTCGCTCGCCTGCCGGGGGTCGACCTGGTCGTCGGAAACGCCGACAAGCCGCGGCTGCCCGACCTGGTCGTGCGGCTGGTCGAGGGCGGCGGCCGCGCCGGGTCCCGGGTCGCCGCGAACGGGACGCGTGCCGGCGCGCCCGCCCGGATGGAAG
>DATLZL010000353.1:0-5550 GCA_035574035.1 Binatia bacterium
CCGCCAGCGGCACGGCGATCATGGCGCCGACGAACCCGAGGTAGACGAGCCAGCCGCGCCCGTCGCGCCGGGCGTACTCGAGGCCGGCCAGCGAGGTCGGCACCGCGGTGGCCGCCACCAGCGCGACGAACAGCCCGCCGAGCGGGTCCATCTCGAACGCGATCCCGCCCAGGGGCAGCACGGCGGGCAGCGCGGCCCGCCACGTCCAGCCGAGCATCCCGGCCAGACCGACGCCAACGCCGCCGAGGCCGAGCAGCGTGGCCGCCAGGTAGCCGACCGCGCTCATCCGTCGAGCCGGCCGAGCAGGGCCAGCAAGCCGGCCAGCAAGGCCCGGGGCGAGGGCGGGCAGCCCGGAATGACGGCATCGACCGGCACCACCTCGTCGACGCCGCCGACCACGGCGTAGGAGCCTCGGTAGATACCGCCGTCGCGACCGCAGTCGCCGACCGCCACGACGAGCTTGGGGTCAGGCGTGGCCTCCCAGGTCCGGCGCAGAGCCTCGGCCATGTTCAGGGTCACCGGACCCGTGACGAGCAGGCAGTCGGCGTGCCGCGGCGAGGCCACGAGGTGCAGGCCGTAGCGCTCCAGGTCGTAGTGGGGCCCGACCAGCCCGGCGATCTCCAGCTCGCAGGCGTTGCAGGACCCGGCGTCGACCTGCCGGATGTGCAGGGACCGACCGAACCGCCGGTGGGCGGCCCGGCGGAGCTCCGCCCCCAGCGACTCGAGCTCGGCCCGACCGGGCGGCGGCTCGGTCACCACGCCGGTCCGCAGGACGAGGCCGAGCTGGCGGAGCATCAGCGACGCGCCGCCCGTGACTCGCGCTGCAGTTGACGCAGCATCGTCTGCGTCCCAGCGAGCTGGTTGTTGAAGATCCGGCGGGCGACGTCGAGCAGGTCGCCGACCAGCGGGTCGCGCACCGCGTAGCGGACGCTGGTGCCTTCCTTGTTCGCCGTCACGACCTGCTTGAGTCGCAGCACGGCCAACTGCTGGGAGACGGTGGACTGGTCGAGGCCCAGCGCAGCCTGGAGCTCCTGGACGCTCCGGGGGCCGCGGGCGAGGATCTCCAAGATCCGGATGCGCACGGGGTGGGCCAGGGCCTTGAAGAACTCGGCCTTGAACTCCTGGAGGCTGGGCCCAGAGGCTGTCACTAATACTCTTATATTTGATTTTTTGAATCTGTGCAACCCGTCCTGCGGGTCCCGGCCGGGCGGGCCCCCTCCCGCCGTCCGCGACGGGCTTGACTCGGCCCCCGACCAGCGGGTACACAAGGGCGTCCCTGCGCTGCGCGTGATGCCGGGGGGAAGTTTCAACCTCGCCGACATCAAGGGAGCCGCACCGAGGACGGTGAGCAAGCCCCTCCGAGAAGGGGAAGCCTGAAGTCCTCTCCGTTGGCGCCCACCTGGCCATGCCAGGTTCGAAACACCGCCGGCACACGGCAGAGGTGGGGATTTGACCTCCCCTATCGGGCGCCCCTATACTTCTCAAATCTGACAGGCATTTGCCTTTCACAATGGCCCTGTAAGGGGATGACATAGATGATCCAGCCCATGTGGTTCCTGATGCCCGTCGTCGCCCTCCTCGGAATCCTGGCCGGCTACGCGCTGCACAAGTTCTTGAGCGAGCGAAAGCTGGGAGCGGTCGGCGCCCGGGCCGAGCGCATCCTGGGCGAAGCGCAGCGCGATGCCGAAGCGCGCCACCGGTCGGCCGAGCTGGAGGCCCGCGAGATCGTCCTCCGGGCGCGGGCGGAGTTCGAGAGCGAGGTCCGCCGACGCGAGCGCGAGATCCAGCAGATCGAGCAGCGCATCCTGACCAAGGAGGAGCAGCTCGCCCGCAAGCTCGAGGAGCTCGAGCGCCGGCTGGCCGAGTACGCCGGCAAGGAAAAGAGCCTGGGGGAGCGGGAGCGGGCGCTGAGCGACAAGGAAGCGCGCCTGGCCCAGGCCCTGGAGGAGCAGCGGCGCCGGCTGGAGGTCGTGGCCGGGCTCACCGCCGAGGAGGCCAAGCGGCAACTGGTCGCCCAGATGGAGGAGGAGGCGCGGCGCGAGGCGGCGCTGATCGCCATGCGGCTCGAGGAGCAGGCCCGGGAGACGGCCCGCGAAAAGGCCAAGGAGGTCCTGGCCACCACCATCCAGCGCCTGGCCCCCGACTACACGGTGGAGACGACGGTGTCGGTCGTGGACCTGCCCTCCGACGACATGAAGGGCCGGATCATCGGCCGCGAGGGCCGCAACATCCGGGCCCTCGAGCTGCACACCGGCGTAGACCTGATCGTCGACGACACCCCGGAGGCCGTCCTGATCTCGGCCTACGATCCCTACCGCCGGGAGATCGCCCGCCGGGCGCTCCAGATCCTGATCGCCGACGGCCGGATCCACCCGGCCCGGATCGAGGAAGTGGTGGAGAAGGTCAAGCGGGAGATGGAGCAGCACATCAAGGAGGAGGGGGAGAAGGCCTGCTTCGAGGTCGGAGTCCACGGCCTGCACCCCGAGCTGGTCAAGCTGGTCGGTCGCCTCCGCTACCGGACTTCCTACGGGCAGAACTGCCTGCAGCACTCCAAGGAGGTGGCCTGGCTGGCCGGCATGATGGCGGCCGAGATCAAGGCCGACGTGAAGCTCGCCAAGCGCATGGGCCTGCTCCACGACATCGGCAAGGCGCTGACCCACGAGCAGGAGGGCAGCCACCCCGAGCTCTCGCTGCAGGTGCTCAGCCGCTACAACGAGAGCCCGGAGGTGATCAACGCCGCCCTCTGCGGCCACGAGAACGTCGAGCCCCAGACGATCGAGGCGGTGCTGGTGGAGGCCGCCGACGGGATCTCGGCCGCCCGGCCGGGCGCCCGGCGCGACGTGCTGGAGTCCTACATCAAGCGCCTGGCCAAGCTGGAGGAGATCGCGCTGTCCTACAAGGGCGTGGAGGAGTGCTACGCCATCCAGGCCGGCCGGGAGCTGCGGGTCATCACCAAGGCCGACATCGTGTCCGACTTCGACGCCCACCAGCTGGCCAAGGACATCACCAAGCGCATCGAGGCCGAGATGCAGTACCCCGGCCACATCAAGGTGGTGGTCATCCGGGAAACCCGCGCGGTCGAGATCGCGAAGTAGCCGATGAAGATCCTGATGGTCGGCGACGTCTTCGGCGAGCCGGGTCGGGCCGCCCTCAAAAAGCTCCTGCCCCGGCTCCGGGAGCGCCACGCCATCGACTTCGCGGTGGTCAACGTGGAGAACGCCGCCGCCGGCTTCGGCGTCACGCCGCAGATCTGCCGGGAGGTGCTGGACGCCGGCGCCGACGTGCTGACTTCCGGCAACCACATCTGGGACCGCAAGGAGATCGTGCCCCACATCGTCAAGGACAGCCTGCTGCTGCGGCCGGCCAACTTCCCGGCCGGCACGCCGGGCAGCGGCTGGGTGACCGTCAAGGCCGGCCCCTATCGGGTGGCGGTGCTGAACCTGATGGGCCGGATCTTCATGAGCCCGATCGACTGCCCGTTCCGCAAGGCCGACGAGGTGATCCCCGAACTTCGCCGGGAGACGCCGATCATCCTGGTCGACATGCACGCCGAGGCCACCTCGGAGTCGGTGGCGATGGGCTGGTACCTGGACGGTCGCGTCAGCGCGGTGGTCGGCACCCACCGCCACGTGCAGACGGCGGACGAGCGGGTGCTCCCCGGCGGGACCGCCTACATCACCGACCTCGGCATGACCGGGCCGGTGGACTCCATCATCGGCGTGGACCGCGAGCAGATCCTGCAGCGGTTCCTGACCCAGATGCCCGTCCGCTTCCAGCCCGCCAAGGGGCCGGCCGCGCTCTGCGGCGCCGTCATCACCGTGGACCCGGAGACCGGGCGGGCCAGCGACATCACGCGCGTGCGCGAAGCCGCGTGATCCTCGACGGCCGGGCGGTCGCGCAGAAGGTCCTCGTCGACGTCCGGGCCGGGGTGGAGCGCCTGCGGGCCGAGCGCGGTATCACTCCCACGCTGGCGGTGGTGCTGGTCGGCGACTTCGCGCCCTCCAAGATCTACGTTTCGACCAAGAAGAGGACGGCCGAATCGGTCGGCATCGCCTCCCGCGACCACCTCTATCCCCAGGGCCTCTCCCAGCCCGCGCTGGAGGGCCTGCTGCGGGATCTCAACGCCGACCCGGCGGTCCACGGCATCCTGCTCCAGCTGCCGCTGCCGGCCGGGCTCGACGAGGCGGCCGCCATCGCCGCCATCGCGCCGGACAAGGACGTGGACGGCCTGCACCCCGCCAACCTCGGCCGCCTGCTGGCCGGCGATCCGGGCCTGGTGCCGTGCACCCCGGCCGGGTGCCTGGAGATCCTCGACCATTACGGGGCCAAGCTCGAGGGGGCCGAGGCGGTCGTGGTCGGGCGCTCGCGGCTGGTCGGCAAGCCGCTGGCCCAGCTGCTGCTGGCCCGCCACGCGACGGTCACCCTGTGTCACACCCGGACCCGCGACCTCGGGGCCCACACGCGCCGGGCCGACGTGCTCTGCGTGGCGGCCGGCCGGGCCGGCGTCATCACCGGCGACATGGTCAAGCCCGGCGCCTGGGTCATCGACGTCGGGATCAACCGGTTGGCGACCGGCCGGCTGGCCGGTGACGTCGACACCGCCGCCGTGGCCGCTCACGCCCACGTCACGCCGGTGCCGGGCGGGGTGGGGCCGATGACGGTCGCCATGCTGATGCGGAACACGCTCCTGGCCGCCATGCGGCTCGGAGGGGCCCGATGAGCCAGCGGGCGGTGCTGACGGTGACCCAGCTCACGGAGCAGCTGCGGCGGACGGTCGAGGAGCGCTTTCCGGCGGTGTGGGTGGAGGGCGAGATCTCGAACTTCCGCCTCTACGGCTCGGGCCACGCCTACTTCACGCTCAAGGACGAGGGCGCCCAGCTGCGGGCGGTGATGTTCCGCACCCGGACCCGGCGCTTGCGCTTCGAGCCGACCGACGGCCTGCACGTGCTGGCCTTCGGCGCGCTGGAGGTCTACCCCCAGCGGGGGGAGTACCAGCTGGTGGTGGAGCTGCTGGAGCCGCGGGGCGTGGGGGCGCTGCAGCTGGCCTTCGAGCAGCTCAAGCAGCGGCTGGGCGCCGAGGGGCTCTTCGATGCCGGTCGCAAGCGCCCGCTGCCGCGCTTTCCGCGGCGCATCGGCCTGGTCACCTCGCCGGACGGGGCCGCGCTGCGCGACATGCTGCGCATCATCGGCCGCCGGTTCGCGGGGCTTTCGATCGTCCTGGCGCCCTGCCGCGTGCAGGGCGAAGGGGCGGCCGAGGAGATCGCCCAGGGCCTGGCCGACCTCAATCGCCTGGGCGGCGTGGACGTCATCATCGTGGGTCGCGGCGGGGGCTCGCTGGAGGACCTGTGGGCATTCAACGAGGAGGTGGTGGCCCGGGCCATCGCCGCCTCCAAGGTGCCGGTGATCTCGGCGGTCGGTCACGAGGTCGATGTGACCATCGCCGACTTCGTCGCCGACGTGCGGGCGCCGACGCCATCGGCGGCTGCCGAGATGGTCGCCGCCCGTCGCGACGAACTGATCGAACGATTCGCCGCGCTGGAATTGCGCCTG
>DATLZL010000354.1:0-9565 GCA_035574035.1 Binatia bacterium
CCGCCGTCGCCCACCGCGCCGCCGCCCGCCGACCGCGCCCGGGCCTCGGGCCGTCCGAGCAGGCCCCATGGCCGCACCACCAGGACGACGGCCATGATGACGAACATCATCACCAGGGACGCCCGCGGCAGCACCAGCACCCCGAAGGCATCGATCACGCCGATCAGTCCCGCGGCCAGCAGCGCGCCGGGGACCGAGCCCATGCCGCCCACCACCACGACGACGAAGGCCTCGGCGATGATGGCGGCGTCCATCACATTGGTGAGGGCCTGCCGCGGCAGCTGCAGTGCGCCGCCCAGACCGGCCAGGAAGGATCCGAGGAAGAAGACCGAGGTGAACAGCCGGCGCTGATCCACGCCGAGCGCGGCCACCATCTCGCGGTCCTGGGTGGCGGCGCGGATGAGGACCCCCCAGCGCGTGCGGTAGAGGAGCGCCCACAGCGCGGCCGCCACCAGCGGGCCCAGCCCGATGAGCACCAGGTCGTAGGCGGCGAAGAGCTGGCCGGCGATCCGCACCGAGCCTTCCAGGCCGGGCGCGGTCGGCCCGGTCTTGTTCTCGGTGCCCCAGAGCAAGCGCACCACGTCGGCCACCACCAGCACGAGCGCGAAGGTCAGCAACAGCTGGTAGAGCTCGGGCGCCCGGTAGACCCGGCGGAGCAGCACCACCTCCACCGCCAGGCCCACCAGGCCCACCGCCAGCGCCGCCAGCAGCACGCCCACGTAGAACGAGGCCGGCCCCAGCGGCAGCCAGCCCACCAGCGTGTAGGCCAGGTACGCCGCCAGCATGTAGAAGGAGCCGTGGGCGAAGTTCACGATCCGGGTGACGCCGAAGATGAGGGACAGACCCGACGCGATGAGGAACAGCACCATGGCGTGGGCCAGCCCCGACAGGAGCTGGATGAGCAGCAGCGAGGCCGACACGGGCGGTTTGGCGGGACGCGGGGGCGGCTAGCCCCCGGCCCGCATCTTCTTCACCTCTTCCTCGGACGGCAGGACCCGGTCGCCGGGGACGTACTCGTGGTTCACCATGATGCCGTAGCCGCGCTTGGGGTCGACCCGGGTGAAGCCGACCCAGGCGCCCATCGTCGACTGGCCGTCGAACGGCCGGAACGAGATCGGCCCGATCGGGGTGTCCACCCGCAGGCCCCGGAAGGCCCCCACCAGCCGGTCGGTCTCGGTGGAGCCCGCCTTGCGGAGCGCCTCGAAGACGGACAGGTACGTGACGTAGCCGACCAGCGAGCCCAGCATCGGGTGGCGGTCGAAGCGCTTCTGGTAGCGGGCCACCCATTCCTTGTGGGCCGGGATGTCGATGTCGTACCAGGGATAGCCGGTCACCAGCATGCCCTCCGGCGCCTCGGTCTTGAGCGGCTCGATGTACTCGGGCTCGCCGAGCAGGATGCCGACCACGAACATCCGGTCGAACAGCCCCCGCTTGCGGGCCTCCCGCACGAAGGCCAGCCAGTCGCTGCCGAAGAGCGAGACGTAGAGCGCGTCCGGGTTCTGGTTCAGGATGGCCGTCACGAACGGCCCCGGCTCCAGCTTGCCCAGCGTGGGCCAGTGCTCGCCCACGATCTGCACGTCGGGCTTGAGCTGCTTCAGCCGGTCGCGGAAGGTCTCCCAGGCCCGCTTGCCGTACTCGTAATTGGGGCCGATGGTGGCCCACTTCTGGTACTTCATCCGACCGGCCTTCTCGGCCAGCATCACGCCCTGCTGGTAGGTGTTGGGTCGCACCCGGAAGACGTAGTCGTGGCCGCGGGACCACGTCAGGGCTTCCGTCAGCGGCTCGGCGGCCACGAACAGGACCTTGTTCTGCCGGGCCCAGTCGCTCACCGCCAGACCGACGTTGGACAGGAACGTGCCGGCGATGAGCGCGACCTTCTCGCCGGCCACCAGCTCCTGCGCGTGCTTGACCGCCTCGGCCGGCTGCCCCCGGTCGTCGCGGAACACGACCTCGATGCGCCGTCCGTGGATGCCGCCCCGGGTGTTGACCTCGTCCACCGCCATCTCCACCGCCTGGCGGTAGGGACCGGTGAACGGCGCCGCGATCCCGCTGAAGGAGTTGATCTCTCCGATCCTGATGGGCCCCTGCGCCTGCGCCGGCCCGGCTTCCGCCGCCAGCAGCAGCGCCACCACCACGCTCGCCAGCACCCCGCGTGCCCTCATGACGATTGCCCTCCTCCTCGCGCCTCGGACCGGGCGGCCCGGCCCTCGACCCGGCCCAGCCGCCGCTGCACGTCCACGATGTGGGCGGCCATTACCGCCCGGGCCTGCTCGGCCCGGCGGGCGGTGATCGCCGCGTGAATCTCCCGGTGGGCCTCGGCCACCCGGGCGTTGTCCTCCGCCGTCAGCTCGATGCGCGGCACCACCAGGTCGGCCTCCAGGTCCATCAGCGCATCGGTCAGGATGGCGTGGACCGGGTTCTTGGCCGCCGCCGCCACCAGGCGGTGGAACCGGATGTCGAGCACGCGCGGGTGCTCGCCGCGCGCCACGGCGGCGGCCCGCTCGGCCAGCGCCTCGCGCATGACCTTGAGGTCCTCCTCCCCGGCCCGCTCGGCGGCGAGGCGGGCGATCTCCGGCTCCAGGATGAGACGCGCCTCGGTGAGCTGCGCCACCGACAGCCGGCCCAGGCGCAGCAGGGTCGCCAGGTCGCGGCGCAGCAGCGCGGTATCCGCCTCGCGCACGAAGTGACCGCCGCTGGCGCCGTGGCGCACGGTGACCAGCCCGCGGTGCTCCAGCGTGCGCAGGGCCTCGCGCACCGCCACGCGGCTGGCCCCGAACTGCCGGACCAGCTCGCGCTCGGGCGGCAGGCGGTCGCCGCTCCGGAGGCGTCCCTCGAAGATGGCCCGCTCGATCTGCTCGACGATGTGCTCGTAGACGCGCGGCGTGCGGACCGAGCTGAACATCGGAGGGCCTAATGTCAGACCGCGCGCCGGCGATGTCAAGCCCCGTCGCGCTCCCGCACCGGGCGCGGGCCGACCGCGCGGGCGGAGTACACTAGGTCTCCCATGACCCACCGGCTCGACGCCAGCCAGGTCCACTACGAGTGGAACAACGCCCTGCCGCCCCGCCTCGAGATCGATCCCGGCGACACCGTCGTGTTCGACACCCGCGACGCCGCCGACGGGTACTACAGCCGCCGCTCGACGTCGGCCGACGCCGAGGCCAGGGGACCGTTCCGCGGCCACCCCCTCACCGGACCCGTGCGCGTGCGGGGCGCGCGTCCGGGCGACGCCCTGGTCGTCGAGGTACTGGAGGTCCGCCCGGCGTCGGACTTCGGCTGGACCCACATCCGGCCCGGCCGCGGCCTGCTGCCGGAGGAGGACTTCCCGAAGTCGTTCCTACAGATCTGGGACCTCGGCGATCCGGGCCGGGCCCGGATGGTCGGTCGCAACGTCGTCGTCCCGACCGCCCCGTTTCCGGGCGTGATGGGCGTGGCGCTCGACGAGCCGGGCGCGCACAGTACGATGCCGCCGCGACGGAACGGCGGCAACATGGACGTCAAGCACCTGGTGGCCGGCGCCACCCTCTACCTGCCCGTCTGGGTGGAGGGCGCGCTGTTCAGCGTCGGCGACGCCCACGCCGCCCAGGGCGACGGCGAGGTGTGCGTGACGGCGGTGGAGATGGCGGCCCGGATCACGCTCCGGTTCGATGTCCAGCCGGGGCGCCGGCTGCCGGAGCCGGTGTTCCGCACGCCGGCCGCCGCCCCCGGAGCCGGCGGGCCCTGCTTCGCCACCACCGCCCACGGCCCCGACCTCTACCGCGCCGCCCAGCAGGCGGTCCGCTACATGATCGAGCACCTGGTCGCCGAGCGCGGCCTCGGCCGCGAGGAGGCCTACGCGCTCTGTAGCGTGGCAGTGGACCTGCGAATCAGCGAGGTCGTGGACGCCCCCAACTGGATCGTCTCCGCGCTCCTGCCCGAGAGCATCTTCGACTGAACGTCGCCACCGAGGAGGGCTCATGAAGATCGGCGCCTGCATCTTCCCGACCGAGTACGCGATCCGCATCGACGAGCTGGCCCGCGCCATGGAGGAGCGCGGCCTGGAGTCGCTCTGGGTGCCCGAGCACACCCACATCCCGACCAGCCGCCGCAGCCCCTTCGCCGGCGGGGCCCCCCTGCCGGAGGAGTACAAGCACACCCACGACCCGTTCGTGGCGCTGATGTTCGCGGCCGCCGTCACCCGGCGGCTGCGGGTGGGCACCGGCATCTGCCTGCTCATCGAGCGCGACACGATCACGACCGCCAAGGCGGTGGCGAGCCTGGACCTGCTCTCCGGGGGCCGGTTCGACTTCGGCGTCGGCGGCGGCTGGAACCGCGAGGAGATGGAGCACCACGGCACCGACTTCGCCACCCGGTTCAAGCGCCTGGAGGAGCAGCTCCAGGCGATGAAGGCGCTCTGGACGAAGGACGTGGCCGAGTTCCAGGGCCGCTACGTGCGCTTTGAGCCCTCCTGGTGCTGGCCCAAGCCGGCCCAGAAGCCGCACCCGCCGATCCACATCGGCGGCGAGAGCACCCACACGCTGCGCCGGGTGGTGGCGCTCGGGGACGGCTGGTTCCCCCGGGCCCGGGCCGGCGACCGGGTCTTCACCGGCCTCGAAGAGCTCCGCCGCCTCGCCGAGCGCGCCGGGCGGGACCCCAAGACCATCCAGGTCTCGGTCTTCGGCACCGGACTCGACGAGGCGCTGATGGACCGCTATCGGGCCGCGGGCGTCACGCGCGCCATCGTGCGCCTGCCCTCCGAGGGGCGCGACAAGGTCCTCCCGCTGCTCGACCAGGCCGCCAAGCTCATCCGGTGACGGCGGCGCCAGCCTGGGCGCTCGACCGGCTCCGCGCGGCGCGGGTCGGGCGCCTGGCCACCGCCGACGCCGCCGGCCGCCCGCTGGTCGTCCCCGTCTGCTACGCGCTGGATGCCGAGGGGCGGCACCTCTACTCGGCGGTGGACCCCAAGCCCAAGCGCACGCGCGACCTGCAGCGCCTGCGTAACGTACGCGAGAACCCACGGGTCTCGCTGGTCGTCGACGAGTACGACGAGGACTGGACGCGGCTCTGGTGGGTCATGGTCCGGGGGCCGGCGGCGGTGCTGGAAGAGGGCCCGGAATTCATTGCGGGCGTCGACCTGCTGATCGCCAAGTACCCCCAGTACCAGGCGCTCGGGCTCGAGCGCGAGCGCGGCGTGCTCGTCCGGGTGACGATCGAGCGCGTCCTCGCCTGGCGGTGGAGCGAAACGGGCCCCTGACCGGAGGCCGGCCGGCGCCGCTCGGTCGTCAGCCGGGGGCCTCGGCCGTCGTCATGATCGGCAGTCGCACGATGAACTCGCTTCCGTGCCCCAGGCCCTCGCTCCGGGCCTCGATCGTCCCGCCGTGCAGCTCCACCAGCCGCCGGCTCAGCGCCAGCCCGATCCCGAGCCCGCTGGAGGGTGACTCGCCCGGCACCGGTGGGGCCTGCACGAACAGGTCGAAGATGCGGGGCAGCATCTCGGGCGCGATGCCGCGCCCCCGGTCCCGCACCCTGACCACCGCCCACTCGCCCTCGCGGGCGAGGGTGAGGACGATCTCGCCGCCGACCGGGCTGTACTTGGACGCGTTGCTCAGCAGGTTGATCAGCACCTGCTCCACGCGCGTCGGGTCGGCCAGCACGGTCAGCGGCTCCGGTGGAGTGGTGAGCTTGAGGACCTGGCGCCGTTCCTCGAGTGTGGGACGCACGGCCTCGATCACCGGGCCGACGATCCCCCGCAGGTCCACCGGCTCGGGCCGCAGGTCCAGCGTCTGCCGGGCCACGCGGGAGAGGTCCAGGATGTCGTCGAGGAGCCGGGCCTGGCGGCGGACCTGCCGCTCGATCACCTCGCGCACCTGGCGCCGCACGCCGGGATCGTTACCCCCGCGCTCCAGCAGTGTCGCCGCCGACGCGATGGGCGCCAGCGGAGCCCGCAGCTCGTGGGCCAGCACGGCGAGGAACTGGTCCTTGGCGCGGTCCTGCGCCTCGCCGGCCACGCGCTGCCGCCGCTCGCCCTCCCAGATGCGGGCGTTCTCCACCGCGAGCGCCACCTGGTGGGCGACGACGCGGAGCATCGCCTCGTCCTCGACGACCGGCGGGCGGCTGGCCGGGTAGAAGGCGGTGATGAAGCCGATCATGTGGCCGGCGATCTCGAGCGGGAGCTTCAGCTCGACGCGACCCAGGGCCTCTTCGACCGAGAGGGCGCCGGGGCCGAACCGGCCCGGCCGGGCCGACACCGAGTCCAGCGGCTGGCTCAGCTCGACGCTCAGCTGGTCGACCTCCAGCGCCTCGGCCAGCCGGGGCAACAGGCTCCGGAGCAGCGTCGGCACGCCGAGGTCGGAGGTGAAGTCGTCCATCGCCTCGTGGATGCGCTGCAGGCACGTCGCCCGGCGCACGGCCTGGTCGCGCAGGACGCGCAGGCTTTCCAGCTGGGCCAGCAGGCGGCGGACGAACCGCTCGTTGAGGTCGGCCAGGTACACCGCGCGCTCGGCCGGGGCGATTTCCTCGCGGCGGCCGGCGAGGTACTCCGCGACCTGGACCGGGAACTGGTCGGGGTCGATGGGCTTGGAGATGTACCCGTCGCAGCCGGCGACCAGGGTGCGCTCGCGGTCGCCCCGGTTGACGGCATACGCGGTGACGGCGACGATCGGCACCGCCGCTAGGCTGGGGAACGAGCGAAGGATGCCCGCCACCGCGTACCCGTCCAGATCGGGCAGGTCGACGTCGAGCAGGATCAGCGCCGGCCGAACCTCCAGCGCCCGCGCGATGCCGCTGTGGGCATCGCCGGCGTCGACGACCGCGTAGCCGGCGGCCGCTAGCAATCGGTGGACCAACAGCCGGCTCTGGGGATCGTCCTCGATGTAAAGAATGGGGCGGGGCGGAATGGCGCGCTGGCCCTGAGCGGTCATCGAGATCCTCCCGCACAGCGTCGGCCCACCGCGGCGGCCGGTTGGGCGCGGCCAGCCTACAGCGGATCCACAACCGGTGACAAGGCCGGAAATCGGGAGTAGGCTTGCGCATCCTAATCGGAGACGCCCGGCGCGAGGCGACTGCGCGTCGTGTCCCAGCGGGGAAAGTGGCTTCATGAATGCCGGCAGCGACAGTCCTGCGGGATCGGAGCGGAACGGGAGCTCTTCGCTCGAAACCGTCATCATCACCGACCAGCTGGCGCGCCGTGTTTCGCGGCCCAGCGACCACGCGGCCGAGGCGCGCGCCCTGGCCACCCTGATCGCGGAGCTCGAGCGCCCGTCCCCGGACATCCTCCAGACGCTGGCCGAGGTCGCGCTGTCGCTGTGCCGGGCCCACTCCGCCGGCATCAGCGTCCTGGAGCGGGAGGACGGGCGAGAGCACTTCCGGTGGCGGGCGGCGGCCGGAGCCTGGGCGGTCTACCTCGGCCAGACGATGCCGCGGGAGAGTCCCTGCGGGACGGTGATCGACCGGAACGCAACCCAGCTGATGGCGTACCCGGAGCGCCACTTCACCTATGCCGCCGACATCACCCTGCCGATCGCCGAGGCGCTGCTCGTCCCGTTCCACACCGGCGGGGAGCCGGTGGGAACGGTCTGGGTCATCGCCCACGACGACAGCCGGCACTTCGACGCCGAGGACGCACGGTTGCTCGAGCACCTGGCGAGGTGCGCGGCGGCGGCGCACCGGCTGCTGACCGTTCACGACGCGCTGCGGGCCGCCGACCGGACGAAGAACGAGTTCATCGGGCTGCTGGCTCACGAGCTGCGCAACCCGCTCGGGGTCCTCGTCACCGCCACCGCCCTCCTGGAGCGCGGGGGCCCGGTCGACCTCGGGCGCACGCGAGCGCTGATCCGCCGGCAGCTCGAGCACCTCTCGCGGCTGGCGGACGACCTCCTCGACGTGACCCGCCTCACGACGGGCCAGATCCGCCTGCGCCCCCGCGTGGTGGACCTCGCTCAGGTCGTGAGGAACGCCCTCGAGACGCTCCGCGTCGCCGGCTCGCTGGAGCAGCACCGGCTCACGGTGGATGCGGAGCCGGTCCCGGTGGAGGCCGACCCCATCCGGGTGGAGCAGATCGTCCTGAACCTGGTCGGCAACGCGCTGAAGTTCACGCCGCCGGGCGGTGCGGTCACCGTCGCCGTGCGCCGGGAGGACGCCCGGGCGGTGCTGGTCATCGAGGACAGCGGGATCGGAATCCCGGCTACCACCCTGCCGAGGGTCTTCGAGCCCTTCTTCCAGGGGGAAGACGCCGACCGGGCGTCGGGCGGGCTCGGTTTGGGCCTGGCCCTGGTCCGCCGCCTGGCCGAGCTCCACGGAGGCGCCGTCCACGCCTCGAGCGCCGGGCCCGGGCGCGGCAGCACATTCACGGTCGTGTTGCCGGCCCTCGCCGGACCCGTTCCGGCCAGCGCGGACGAGCTGCGCGAGCCGTCGGGCGGCGGCGAGGCGAGGACGGCACGGGCGCTCCGCATTCTGCTGGTCGACGATCACAACGACACCCGCGAGATGCTCCATGCCGCGCTGGTGAGCGACGGCTACCAGGTGGAGGAAGCGGCCACCGGCGCCGAGGCTCTGGCCCGGGCCGCCGAGTTCAGCCCGGACGTCATCGTCATCGACATCGGCCTGCCCGACATCGACGGCTACGAGGTGGCGCGTCGGCTGCGGGCGATTCGGCCGGACGGCGTGCGCCTGATCGCGCTGACCGGGTACGGCCAGGCCCGCGACCGCCGGCGCGGAGAGGCGGCGGGCTTCGACGCGTATCTGGTGAAGCCGGTGGACCCCGCCGAGCTGGAGCAGTACCTGCGTCGCTGACCCGGCCCCTTGACACCACGGCCGGCCTGCGGCACGACAAGGGCCATGCCGTGGCGCTCGGACGTCGTCGGCAGTCTCCTGCGCCCTTCGTCCCTGGTGGAAGCCCGGGCGGCCCGCGAGGCCGGCCGCATGAGCGCCGCGGAGTTCAAGCGCGTGGAGGACGCTGCGGTGGACGAGGCGCTGGCCCTCCAGGAAAGGGTCGGCCTCGACGTCGTCACCGACGGCGAGCTGCGGCGGTACGCGTTCTTCGGTCACCTGGTCGAGGCCCTGGAGGGCTTCGACCGGCTCGGCGGCTGGGCCATCCCGTTCCGCGATGATGCCGGCGAGACGCTCGTGTTCCGGCGGCCGGTGGTGGTCGAGCGGCTGCGCTGGCGTCGCTCCATGTGCACCGAGGAGTTCGTCTACGCCCGGGCGCGGGCGCGCCGGCCGGTCAAGATCACGCTGATCAGCGCGCAGCAGGCCGCCGCCTACTGGGACCCCGATCGCTCGGCGGCCGCCTACCCCACCCGCGAAGCGTACCTGGCCGACATCGTCGACTTCACCCGGCGCGAGATCGCCGAGCTGGCCCGTCTGGGCTGCCGCTACGTCCAGATCGACGCGCCCCAGTACGCGGCGCTCCTCGACCCCGACATCCGCGAGGGCTACCGCCGCCGGGGCGCCGATCCCGAGCGCTTGATCGACACCTGCATCGAGATGGACAACGCCGTCATCGCGGGACATCCCGACGTGACCTTCGGGCTCCACGTCTGCCGCGGCAACTACCGGTCCATGTACTACGCCAGCGGCGGGTACGAGC
>DATLZL010000355.1:0-8232 GCA_035574035.1 Binatia bacterium
TCCTGGACAGGGTGGCCTTCAACAAGAAGAACATCCTGCGCCGGGACGGCTACACCTGCCAGTACTGCAACCGCCGGGGCGAGCGGCTGACCGTGGACCACGTCGTGCCCCGCTCGCGCGGCGGGGAGACCACCTGGACCAACGTCGTCGCCGCCTGCCTGCGCTGCAACCTCCGCAAGGGTAACCGCCTGCCGGCCGAGGCCGGCATGCACCTGCTCCGGGAGCCGATCCACCCGAAGTTCGTGTTCGCCACCCACCTGCTCAAGCACCCGCACGCGCACTCGCTGCTCGACTCCTGGCGCAAGTACCTGCTGCCGGAGGCCGTCCCGGCGCCGTCCTGAGCGGCCGCCCGGCCCCCGGCCCGGCCCGCCGATGTTCCGCCTCGTCTCCGACTTTCCGCCGCGCGGCGACCAGCCGGCCGCCATCGCCCGGCTGACCGAGCTGATCGGGGCCGGTCGGCCCCACGTCGTCCTGCGCGGCGTGACCGGCTCCGGCAAGACCTACACGATGGCCAACGTGATCGCGCGCGTGGGCCGGCCCACCCTGGTGCTCTCGCCCAACAAGACCCTGGCCGCCCAGCTCTTCAGCGAGTTCAAGGCCTTCTTCCCCCACAACGCCGTCGAGTACTTCGTGTCGTACTACGACTATTACCAGCCCGAGGCCTACATCCCGCAGTCGGACACCTACATCGAGAAGGACGCGCTCATCAACGACGAGATCGACCGGATGCGTCACTCGGCCACCCGCTCCCTCATGGAGCGCCGCGACGTGGTGGTGGTGGCCTCGGTCTCCTGCATCTACGGCATCGGGGCCCCGGAGACGTACCAGGAGATGCACCTGTCGCTGGCCGTCGGCGACCAGATCGACCGCGACGAGATCATCCGCCGGCTGGTAGCGGTGCAGTACGAGCGCAACGACTACGACTTCCACCGGGGCACGTTCCGGGTCCGCGGCGACGTGGTCGAGATCTTCCCGGCCAACGAGGAGACGCATGCGCTGCGGGTGGAGCTGTTCGGGGACGTGGTGGAGGCCATCCACCGGATCGACCCCCTGCGGGGGCGGATCGTGGAGCGCCTGGACCGCGTCCGGATCTACCCGGCCAGCCACTACGTGACGCCGGCCGCCCAGCTGGAGCGGGCGCTGGAGACGATCCGCGAGGAGCTGGCCGAGCGCCTGGCCTTCCTGCGCGCCCGCAACCGGCTGCTGGAGGCCCAGCGGCTCGAGCAGCGCACGCTCTTCGACATCGAGATGCTGCGCGAGCTGGGCTACTGCCACGGCATCGAGAACTATTCGCGGCACCTGACCGGCCGCCGGGCCGGCGAGCCGCCGCCGGTCCTGGTCGACTACCTGCCCGCGGACGCGCTGGTCATCATCGACGAGAGCCACGTGGCGGTTCCCCAGCTGCGCGGGATGTACTACGGCGACCGCTCGCGCAAGGAGGCGCTGGTCGAGTACGGCTTCCGCCTGCCGTCGGCCTTCGACAACCGTCCGCTGACCTTCGAGGAGTTCACCCGCCTCGTCCGCCAGACCGTCTACGTCTCGGCCACCCCCGGTCCCTGGGAGCTGGAGCGGGCGGGCGACGCAGTGGTGGAGCAGGTGATCCGGCCCACCGGCCTCATGGACCCGCGGATCGAGGTCCGGCCGGCCGCCGAGCAGGTCGACGACCTCCTGCACGAGATCCGCAGCCGGGCCGAGCGCGACGAGCGCGTGCTGGTGACGACGCTCACCAAGCGCATGGCCGAGGACCTGACCGAGTACTACCAGCAAGCCGGGCTGCGCGTCCGCTACCTGCACTCCGACATCGACACGCTGGACCGGGTGGCGATCATCCGCGACCTGCGGCTGGGCAAGTTCGACGCCCTGATCGGGATCAACCTGCTGCGGGAGGGCCTGGACATCCCCGAGGTCTCGCTGGTGGCCATCCTGGACGCCGACAAGGAGGGCTACCTCCGCTCGGAGACCTCGCTGATCCAGACCGCTGGCCGGGCCGCCCGCAACGTCAACGGGCTGGTGATCATGTACGCCGACACCGTGACCGGCTCCATGGCCGCCGCCATCCGGGAGACCGAGCGCCGGCGGGCGATCCAGGCCGCCTACAACGCCGAGCACGGCATCACGCCGGAAAGCATCAAGTCCTCGATCCGGGAGCTGTTGCAGAGCGTCTACGAGCGCGACTACTTCACCGTCGAGGTGGAGGCCCCGGAGCCGGAGCGGTTCGAGTCGCCGGCGGACCTGGCCGCCCGGGTGGCCGAGCTGGAGGCGCGCATGCGCGAGGCGGCCCGCCGTCTGGACTTCGAGCAGGCGGCCGAGCTGCGGGACCGGATCCGGGCCCTCAAGCGGCTGCAGACCGTCTAGGCTCGCCGGCGGGCCCGGCCCGCCCGGAGCCCGCGTGGCTACAATAGGCCCGTGAGTCTCGAGGACAAGCTCGCGCTCCTGCCCGACCGGCCGGGCGTCTACCTCTACCGTGACGCCCGCGGGCAGGTCCTCTACGTCGGCAAGGCCGCCTCGCTGCGGCAGCGGGTGCGCTCGTACTTCCAGGAATCCCGGCCCCGGGACGCCAAGACGGACGCCCTGGTGCGCCAGATCGCCGATCTCGAGTACGTCGTCACCGACAACGAGCTCGAGGCGCTGATGCTCGAGGCGAACCTGGTGCGCAAGCACCGGCCCCGCTATAACATCATCCTGCGCGACGACAAGCACTACCCCTTCCTCAAGCTGACCACCAACGAGGAGTTCCCGCGCCTGCTGGTAGCCCGCCGGGTCCTGGCCGACGGGGCGACCTACTTCGGGCCGTTCTACCCGGCCACCGCCATGCGGCAGACGTTGCGGCTCACCCGGCAGCTCTTTCCCCTCCGGACGTGCTCCATCAAGATCGACGGCCGCCTGGAACGGCCCTGCATCCAGTACTTCATCCACCGGTGCAACGCGCCCTGCACGGGCTGGGAGACCCGCGAGGGGTACGCCCGCACGGTCCGCGACGTCCAGCGGTTCCTGGAGGGGCGGGACGACGACCTCCTGGAGCGCCTCACCCGCGAGATGGAGCAGGCGGCGGCCGAGGAGAAGTTCGAGCGGGCGGCGGTGCTGCGCGACCAGATCCAGGCGCTCAAGCAGGTGCGGGAGCGGCAGAAGATCATCTCCACCGAGCCGGTGGACCAGGACGTGGTGGGCGTCGTCCGTCAGGGCGCCGACGCCTGCGTGGAACTCTTCTTCGTGCGCCGGGGCCGGCTGATGGGCCAGGAGGCGTTCTTCTTCGACCGGGTGGCCGGCTGGTCCGACGGCGAGGTGCTCTCGGCGTTCCTGCGCCAGTTCTACGGACGGAACGTGACGCCGGCGCCCGAGATCCTCCTCTCGGAGGCGGTGCCGGAGGCGGACCTGGTGGCCGAGTGGCTGTCGGGCCTGGCCGGGCGGAAGGTCCAGCTGGTCGTCCCCCAGCGTGGTCCACGCCGCGACTTCGTGGCCATGGCCGAGGCCAACGCGGCTCTCGCCCTGCAGAGCCACCTGCTGTCCCGCACCAACCGCCAGCAGCTGATCCTCGAGGACCTGCGCCGGGTGCTCGACCTGCCGGGACTGCCGAACCGGATCGAGGGCTACGACGTCTCCTCCATCCACGGCACCGAGCAGGTCGGGGCCATGGTGGTGTGGGAGAACGGCGACCTCAAGAAGGACGAGTACAAGCGCTTCCGGATCCGCACCGTCCCCGGCGCCGACGACTTCGCCGCGCTGGCCGAGATGCTGCGGCGGCGCTTCGCCCGGGCGCTGGAGCAGGGCTCGGCCCTGCCGGACCTGGTGCTGATCGACGGCGGGCGGGGGCAGCTCAACGCCGGGCTCGGGGTGCTCCAGGACCTGGGACTCGACTGGGTCCCGGTCGTCAGCCTGGCCAAGCAGCGCGAGGAGGTCTACCGGGCCGAGAGCCCGGAGCCCCTGCAGCTCGATCCCGCCTCGCCGGCCCTGCAGACCCTCCAGCGGGTGCGCGACGAGGCCCACCGCTTCGCCGTGACCTACCACAAGACGCTGCGGACCCGGCGGACCATCCAGTCGGTCCTGGATGCCATCCCCGGCGTGGGGCCGACCATCCGGACCAGCCTCCTCAAGACTTTGGGCTCGGCCCGGCGCGTGCGAGAATCCTCGGTCGCCGAGCTGGCGGCGGTCCCGAAGGTGACGCCGAAGCTCGCCCAGCGGATCTACGATCACTTCCACCCGCCGGGCGAGGGGGCGCGGCCGGCCGGGGACCGGGAACCGGCCGACCCGGTCGGGGATTTCTCCGGTCGAGGCAGTGAGTGCCAGCCGGGCCCGAGGGGAGGTGAGCGCGGATGAAGCGGTGGGTGGCGTTCGTAGCGGTGGCCGTCGCCCTGGCCTTCGGCGCGTCGCTGGCGGAGGCCGGTCAGTGCCCGCTCCTGATCAAGCAGCTCAAGGACGGAGCGGCCAAGGTGTCGGACACCAAGAAGAAGGCCGAAGTGGACAAGCTGATCGCCGAGGCCCAGAAGCTGCACGATGAGGGCAAGCACGCCGAGTCGGTCAAGAAGGCCGAGGAGGCGGCCAAGGTCGCCGGCATCACGCTGCAGAAGAAGAGCTGACGCGGTTCCGGTCCTCCCCGGCCGCCGCCCGGCGGCGACCGGGGAGCGCCGTTCTTGCCTCGGCCCGGCCAGTCTGGTAGAAATCGAGCGTCGTCATGTCCAGTGACCGCTATCCCTTCCTCGAGATCGAATCCAAGTGGCAGCGCATCTGGGAGCAACGGCGGCAGTTCCAGGTGAGCGAGGACCCGTCGCGCCCCAAGTTCTACTGCCTGGAGATGTTTCCGTACCCGTCGGGGCGCATCCACATGGGCCACGTCCGGGTCTACGCCATCGGCGACGTGCTCGCCCGCTTCAAGTGGATGCGGGGCTACAACGTGCTCCACCCCATGGGCTGGGACGCCTTCGGATTGCCGGCCGAGAACGCCGCCATCGAGCACGGCGTGCACCCCGCCATCTGGACCTACGAGAACATCGACTACATGCGGGCCCAGCTCAAGAAGATGGGCCTGTCGTACGACTGGAGCCGGGAGGTCACGACCTGCGAGCCGTCCTACTACAAGTGGGAGCAGCTCATCTTCATCAAGATGCTCGAGCGCGGCCTGGCCTACCGACGGCGCTCGACGGTGAACTGGTGCCCCTCCTGCCAAACCGTGCTGGCCAACGAGCAGGTGGAGGACGGCCGGTGCTGGCGCTGCGCCAGCGAGGTGACCCCGCGCGAGATCGAAGGCTGGTTCTTCAAGATCACCGCCTACGCCGAGGAGCTGCTGGCGTGGTGCGACCGGCTGCCCGGCTGGCCCGAGCGGGTCATGACGATGCAGCGCAACTGGATCGGCAAGAGCGAGGGCGCCGAGTTCGACCTGCCGGTGGCCGGACGGCCGGGCCTGGCGGTGCGGGTGTTCACCACCCGGCCCGACACGGTGTTCGGCATGACGTACGCCGTGCTGGCTCCCGAGCACCCGCTGGTCGACCGGCTGGTGGCCGACGACCGGGAGCGGGCGGCGGTCGAGGCGTTCCGGGCCGAGGTGGCCCGGCAGTCGGAGATCGAGCGCACCGCCGCCGACCGGCCCAAGCGCGGGCTCCGTCTCGGCGCCCGGGTGGTCAATCCGTTCACCGGCGCCGAGATCCCCCTGTTCATCGCCGACTACGTGCTGATGGGCTACGGCACCGGCGCCATCATGGCCGTCCCCGGCGAGGACCAGCGTGACTGGGACTTCGCCCGCGCCAACGGGCTGCCCATCATCGAGACGGTCCAGCGCCCGCCGGGCTGGACCGGCGAGGCCTACACCGGGGACGGGATCAAGATCAACTCCGGGTTCCTGGACGGGCTCACGGTGGCCGAGGCCAAGCGGCGCGCCGTCGAGTGGCTGGTCGAGCGCGGGCTGGGCGAGGCCAAGGTGAACTACCGCCTGCGGGACTGGGGCATCAGCCGCCAGCGCTACTGGGGCGCGCCCATCCCCGTCCTCTACTGCGAGCGGTGCGGGATGGTGCCGGAGAAGGAAGAGAACCTGCCGGTGGTCCTCCCGCGCGACGTGCAGATCAGCGGCAAGGGCGGCTCCCCGCTGGCCGAGGTCGCCTCGTTCGTGAACGCGCCGTGTCCGGCCTGCGGCGGCCGGGCACGCCGGGAGACCGACACGATGGACACCTTCGTGGAGTCCTCGTGGTACTTCCTGCGCTACTGCTCACCGCACTACGAGGGCGGCATGTTCGAGCCCCGGGCGGCCGAGTACTGGATGCCGGTCGACCAGTACATCGGCGGCATCGAGCACGCCGTGCTCCACCTCCTCTACGCCCGCTTCTACACCAAGGTGCTCCGGGACCTCGGGCTGACCAAGGTGGACGAGCCGTTCCAGGCCCTGCTCTCGCAGGGCATGGTCATCAAGGACGGCGCCAAGATGTCGAAGTCGCGGGGCAACGTGGTCGACCCCGACGACCTCATCCGCACCTTCGGCGCCGACACCGCCCGGCTGTTCTCGCTCTTCGCCGCCCCGCCCGAGAAGGACCTGGAGTGGAACGACCACGGCGTGGAGGGCTGCTCGCGCTTCCTGAACCGGGTCTGGCGGCTCGTGCTCGGGCGGCTGGACGAGATCCGTTCGGCGCTGGCGACGGCGGCCCCGAGCACCGCCGAGGGCCGGGCGTTCCGGCGGACGATCCACGAGACCATCGCCCGGGTCACCCACGACATCGAGCGCGAATTCCACTTCAACACCGCCGTCAGCGCCATCATGGAACTGGTCAACGCGCTGCAGGCCTTCGACCAGGCTTCCACCGACCGCATGCCGGCCGGCGAGCGGGCGGCGCTGCTGCGGGAGGGCGTGGAGACGCTGCTCCGGCTGCTGGCGCCCTTCTGCCCGCACATCACCGAGGAACTGTGGGAGCGGCTGGGCCACTCGGGGAGCCTGTTCCGGGCGCCCTGGCCCGAGCCCGACCCGGGCGCGCTGGTCCGGGAAGCGGTCGAGCTGGTGGTGCAGGTGGACGGCAAGGTGCGCGGCCGGGTGACGGTCGGCGTCGACGCTCCGGAGGAAGAGGTCCGCCGGCGGGCGCTGGCTGACGACCGGGTGAGGGCGTGGGCGCCGGCCGACCGGGTCGCCCGCGTGGTGGTCGTTCCCAACCGCCTGGTGAACATCGTCACGCGCCGATGAGGGCCCGGCCGGCCGGGCGCCGCGCGCTGGCACTGCTGACCGCCCTCCTCGTCGCCGGCTGCGGCTACGCCTGGCGCGGCACGCTGCCCGAGCACCTCCGAACCATCGCGGTGCCCCCCTTCGCCAACCGCACCTCGGAGCCGGGGGCCGAGACCCTGGTCACCCGCGCCGTGATCGAGGCCTTCACGACCAGCGGCCGGCTGCAGGTGGTGCCGCCGGAGCGCGCCGACGCCCTCCTGCAAGGGGAGGTGACCGGTTACGAGGTCCAGTCCATCGCCTTCGACCCCCGGGCCAACGTGCGGCTCTACCGGCTGGTGATCACCGTCAACCTGCGGCTCTTCGACCGGCTCCACGACCGCGTGCTCTTCGAGCGCTTCGGCCACCGGGAGCAGGCCGACTTCCGCGTGGCCGGGGCCGTGTCGGAGACGATCGCCCGCGAGGCGGGCGCGCTCCGGGCGGCGGCGACGGACGTGGGGCGCGCCATCGTCGCGCTGACGCTGGACCGCTTCTGAGCCCGGTGCCGTCGATCCCGTCGGGGAGGGTCGAGCCGATGGACGATGCCGCCTTCCTGAGGGGGCTCGGCCGGGGCGATCCGCCGGCGGTCCTGCTGGCCCACGGACCGGACCCGCAGGCACTCGACGACGTGCTGGGCGGGCTCGGCCGGCACCTCTTCCACGACCCGTCGGCGGCGGCCTTCGACCGCCAGGTGCTCGACGCCCGTGACACCGGTGTGGAGACCGTGCTCCAGGCGGCGCTGACGGTCCCGGTCCTGGCGCCCCGGCGGCTCGTGGCCGTGCGTCACGCTCAGGCCTGGCCGGCGCGCGAGGCCGAGGCGCTGCGGCGCTACGTGGCCGCGCCCAGCCCGACCACCTCGCTGCTGCTCCTCGCCGACGAGGCCCTGGGGCCCGGCCGCGAGCGCCAGGGCCCGCACTGGCTGCTGACCGTGATCCCGGCGTCGGCCCAGGTTGAGGTCGGCGGCCGGCGGGGACGCGCGCTGGAGGACTGGCTGCGCCGGCGGGCGCAGGCGGAGGGCCTGACGGTCACCGAGGAGGCGGCCCGGCTGCTGGTGCAGATGGTCG
>DATLZL010000356.1:0-2825 GCA_035574035.1 Binatia bacterium
CGGGAGACCGGTCTCGCCGGTGCCGAGCTGGAGCGGCAGATCCTGGCCGAGGCGCGCCGCGGCCGGCTGCGGATCATCGGCCCGAACTGCCTGGGCGTGATGAATCCCCGCACCGGCCTCAACGCCACGTTCGCCACCGCCGCCGCCCGGCCGGGCCGGGTGGGCTTCCTGAGCCAGTCCGGGGCGCTCTGCACGGCCGTGCTGGACTGGAGCCTGCGCGAGAACGTGGGCTTCAGCGCCTTCGTGTCGGTCGGCTCGATGCTCGACGTCAACTGGGGGGACCTGATCTTCTACCTGGGCGACGACCCGCGGACGCAATCGATCCTGATCTACATGGAGACGATCGGCGACGCCCGGGCCTTCCTCTCGGCCGCCCGCGAGGTGGCGCTGAGCAAGCCGATCATCGTCCTCAAGCCCGGACGGACCGAGGCCGGGGCCCGCGCCGCCGCCTCCCACACCGGCGCGCTGGCGGGGCGGGACGAGGTGCTCGACGCCGCCTTTCGGCGCTCGGGCGTGCTGCGCGTCGACCGCATCGCGGACCTGTTCTACATGGCCGAGGCGCTGGCCAAGCAGCCCCGACCCGCCGGCCCCCGGCTGGCCATCGTGACCAACGCCGGCGGCCCGGCGGTGCTGGCGACCGACGAGCTGTTGCGCTCGGGCGGCGCGCTGGCCGAGCTGTCGGAGCCGACACGGGCCGCGCTCGACCAGCTGTTGCCGCCGCACTGGAGCCACGCCAACCCGGTCGACGTCCTCGGCGACGCCGACGCCGAGCGGTACGCCCGGGCGGTCGAGCTCGTGGTGCACGACCCTGGCAACGACGGCCTGCTGGCCATCCTGGCCCCCCAGGCGATGACCGACCCCACGCAGACCGCCGAGCGGCTGCGGGCGATGGGCGGCGTCTTCGGCAAGCCGGTGCTCGCCAGCTGGATGGGCGGGGCCGGCGTGGCGGCCGGCGAGGCGATCCTCAACCGCGCCGACATCCCCACCTTCGCCTATCCCGACGCCGCGGCCCGGGTGTTCGTGGACATGTGGCGCTACGCCGACAACCTGCGGCTGCTCTACGAGACGCCGGCGCTGGCCGAGGAGGGGCCCGGCTCGCCGGACCGCGAGGCGGCGGCCCGGATCGTCGCCGAGGCCCTGAAGGCGGGCCGCGCGCTGCTCACGGAGGCGGAGTCGAAGCAGCTCCTGGCAGCCTGGGGCATCCCCACCGTCCCCACCCGCGTGGCGCGGACGGCGGACGACGCGGTGCAGGCGGCCGCCGAGCTCGGCTTTCCGGTCGCGGTCAAGCTCCACTCGGAGACGATCACCCACAAGAGCGACGTGGGCGGTGTGCGGCTCAACGTCGTCGACACGGCCGGCGTCCGGCGGGCCTTCGACGAGATCCGGGCCGCCGTCGCCGAGCGGGCGGGCCGGGAGCACTTCCTGGGCGTCACGGTCCAGCCCATGGTCACCCTCCAGGGCTACGAGCTGATCGTCGGGTCCAGCGTGGACGAGCAGTTCGGGCCTGTCATCCTTTTCGGCAGCGGCGGCACGCTGGTCGAGGTGCTCGGCGACCGGGCGCTCGGCCTGCCGCCGCTCACCACCACCCTGGCCCGCCGGCTCATGGAGCGCACCCGCATCTACGCGGCCCTGCAGGGGGTCCGCGGCCGCCCGGCGGTGGACCTCGGGCGGCTGGAGGCCCTCCTGGTGCGCGTGAGCCAGCTCGTCGTCGAGCAACCCCGCGTCAGCGAGCTCGACATCAACCCGCTGCTGGCGGCGCCGACCGGGATCGTCGCGCTCGACGCCCGGGTCGTCCTGCACGGCCCCGACGTGCCGGACGAGGCCCTGCCCCGACCGGCCATCCGTCCCTATCCCCGCCAGTACGACCAGCCGTGGCGGACGCGCGACGGCCTCACGCTCCGGATCCGCCCCATCCGCCCCGAAGACGAGCCGCTGATGGCCGCCTTCCACGCCACGCTCTCCGAGCGCACCGTGTACCTCCGCTACCTGCAAGCGCTGCCGCTCGGCAAGCGCACCGCCCACGAGCGCCTGGCCCGTATCTGCTTCGTGGACTACGACCGGGAGATGGTCCTGGTGGCCGAGCGACAGGATCCGGCCGGCTCGCGGGAGATCGTGGGCGTGGGGCGGCTCAGCCGGGTGCACGGGCGGGACGAGGCCGAGTTCGCCCTGCTGGTGACCGACCGCTTCCAGGGCCGGGGGCTGGGAACCGAGCTGCTGCGCCGGCTCATCGCCATCGGCCGCGCGGAGGGGCTCGTCGGGATCGTGGGCTACATCGCCGCCGGCAACGAACCGATGCTCCGATTGGCCCGGAAGGCCGGCTTCCGCACCCGGCGGAATGCCGACGACCCCCTGGTCGAGGCCCGGCTCGATCTCTGAGCGGCCACCGGCCCCGTCGGAGGTCAGTCGCCGCCCGGCGGACGCACCACCAGCACCGGGCAGGGTGCCCGCCGGAGAACGGACTCCGAAACGCTGCCGAGCAGCACTCGCCGAAACGTGCCGAGCCCCCGGGCTCCGACCACGATGAGGTCGCTCCCCTGACGCTGCGCCTCGCCCACGATGGATTCCGCCGGCGGGCCGACCGTGGTGGCGGTCGCGACGCTCCGCACGTGCGGCCGGAGGCGATCCGCTGCCTCGTCCAGCACGGCGTTCAGCGCGGTCCGCCGCTCCTCCTCGTCGTCCTTCAACGCCGCGAGGAGCGGCCCCTTGACGATCCCGGGTGCCGTCGAGGGGAAGCGCAGGGGCTCCACGACGCCCACCAGCCGTACCGACATCTCGGCCGGCAGCGTCAGCCGGGCGAAGTAGTCCAGGGCGGCTCGCGCCCCCGC
>DATLZL010000357.1:0-2465 GCA_035574035.1 Binatia bacterium
TGCAGATCGCTCCCCGGCGCGCACAGCCGCTGCAGCGCCAGCGCGCTCCGCCACGCTGCGGCCGCCTCTTCGTAGCGCCCCTGCTCGAACAGGGTCGCGGCGAGGGCGGCGTGGGCGTCGGCCGAGTCGGACTCGCGGGCGACCGCCTCTCGCTGGAGCACCTCGGCGTCGGCCGACCGGCGCTGCCGCCGGAGCACCGTGGCCAGGTTGGCGCGGGCCAGCCGGTCGCCGGGCTTGAGCCGGAGCGCCTCGCGCAGCGCCGCCTCCGCCGCCGGGTAGTCGCCCTGCCGCTCGAGCGCCAGGCCGAGCGAAAACCAGGCATGGGCGAAGTCCGGCCGGAGCCCGACCGCCGTCCGGTAGGCGGCGGCCGACTCCGCGTACCGGCGCTGCTCGAAGAGCACGGCTCCGAGTTCGGCGTGGCCTCCGGCCAGCTCGGGCCGACGGGCCAGGGCCTCGCGCAGGACGACCTCGGCTTCCTCGGGGCGCCGCAGGCGGCGCAGGGTCCGGGCCAGGTCGAGCCTCACTCCGGCATCCTCCGGGCGCTGGGCCAGGGCCTCCCGCCAGGCGGCCTCGGCGTCAGCAAAGCGCCCCTGGGCGAACCACACCCGGGCGCGCGCGCACCAGGCCTCGAAGTCGGTCAGAGACGAAGAAGGCCGGCGCACGCGGCCATTCTAGCGGCGCCGGCCTCCCCGGCGGGGGCTCGAGTTGACGTCTAGTCCCAGCGCTTCCAGGGCTTGCCGTACCACTTCTTGAGGTGGCCCGGCGGGATGTGGGCCGGCACGTAGTAGACGCGCGCCGGCGCGTACTGGTAGACGACCGGGCCGGGAACCACCACGGCCGGCTGTTGCACCACGACCGGGGGTGGGACGACGACCGGCTGCTGGACGACCACGGTCTCGCGTACCGCCACCGGGGCGGCCGGCCGCGACCAGAGGTCGTGAAGGATCGTCTCGCCCCGCACCAGCTGATTCAGGACGGCGAAGGCCCCGAGTGCCAGGGCCGCATCGGTAGAGGCGTCAGCCCGGGCCTCGCCGGGCCAGAGCCCCAGCAGCAGAGCAGCGAGCACGACCACCGCCAGCGCAGCTTTCATCGCAGCCTCCTCTGCCGGAGGGTGCCGTACCTCCGAAGCTCCGGCACCCCTATCGACGGGGGGCTCGCGAAGACTATTCTGGCGGCCCTCGACGGACGACGAGCAGTCGGTCGGGGCCAGGCGCACCCGAGCCCGGGCCCCGGGACAGCGGGCCGGGGGCCGGCCGGAGTGGTCAGGCGCTGGCGGCGGCCGGCGGCTCGCTGGAGGCTACCCGGGCCAGGGGCTTGCGACCGACGAAGTACCGGCAGGTCGCGATGTGCTTCAGGATCCCCGGGGTGACGTCACCCCGGCACCGGGGACAGAGCCAGCGGTCGGGGTCCGACGCGCGCCGCCTGAGGGTACGAACCGGCCGCGGCCGTCCGCAGGTCGCACACTCCACCTCGTGGTTCTCGCAACAGAGGAAGAGGATCGCGTGCTCGTCGGGCGTCAGCATGGGGCGCCATCATGCGCGAGCCCGACACGGCAAGTCAAGAAATCGAACCGCCCCGGTGCGAAGGACCCAGGTGGGGTGGAATGGAGCCGGGGGCGGGATTTGAACCCGCGACCTGTCGATTACGAATCGACTGCTCTGCCGCTGAGCTACCCCGGCGCTCCCGCTGAGTATACCGGGAACCGGGAAGCGGCCGTTTGACACCCCGGCCACGACGGCCTAGGCTCGGCCGACACGGATGCGCGTGCGCGCCCTCGTCCTCGCCAGCGTCGCCCTGGCCGGCTGCGCCACCTCCCGGCCCGCGACCGAGGGAACCAGCGGGGCCGTAAGCTGGCAGGCCACGGATTTCTCCCGCGACGCGGCCGGGCGGTACACCTTCACGCTCGTGCTACGGGAACGGGCCGGTGTCGCCGTGACCTTCACGCGGCTGTCGTACCGGGCGCCGGGTTCGGCGGAGGAGTCGCGGGAGGTCGCCTGGACCCTGCCGGCTCACGGCGAGCTCCGTCAGCCCTTCGCCGCGGCCGCCCTCACCTGCCCGCGGGAGGTGGACTGCGCCGACCCGGCCGCTCACGTCCCCCTCACCGTCGAGCTCGCCGGCACCGACGCCGCCGGCCAGCCGGTCAGGCTCACCCTCGGCATCCGGCTTCCCGCCCAGGCCGCCACCACGGTGGCGTCCGCCCCCCCGGGCCGGGCGGCCCCTCCGCGCTCCGCGATCCCCATCCAGGTGCTGAGCAACGCCATCCTGGTCCCGGCCACGCTCAACGACACCCAGGGGGTGACGCTGCTGCTCGACACCGGCGCGGCCAGGACCATCCTGACCCCGGAGAGCGCGCGGCGGGCCGGGCTGCAGGTCTCGGAGCGAGCCACCCGGCGGCCGGTCGTCGTCGCCGGCGGCGGGCGAATCGAGGTGCCGTTCCTCAGGCTCCGTCGGCTCCAGGTCGGTGA
>DATLZL010000358.1:0-4849 GCA_035574035.1 Binatia bacterium
CGCCGAGCCGCAGCCGCTGCCGAAGCCGCGGGGCCTCCTGGGCGGCGTCGTCCGGGCGTTGAAGTGGCTGTGGGGGGCCCCGGCCGGGGCCGGCGCCGACGTGGAGATCCCGCTGGTCCTCACCCGCGCCGAGGCCAGCCGCGGCGGCAAGCGCCGCGTCACGATCGCCGCCGACGGGGAGCCGGAGGACATCCTGGTCACCATCCCGCCCGGCATCGGGGCCGGCACCCGACTGCGCCTGCGGGGCAAGGGGCGGCGGCGCGACGACGGCGGCCGGGGTGACGCGTACCTCGTCGTCCAGATCCTCGGCTGACGCCGTGCTGCTGGTCATCGACGTCGGCAACACCAATACCAAGGTCGGCGTCTGCGACCCGCAGCGCGTGCTCGTCTCGTGGCAGCTCACCACGCGCCGCGAGCAGACCGCCGACGAGTACGGGCTCTTCATCGAGACGCTGCTCCGCACCCGGGGAGTGGGACCCGGCGACGTCACCGGGGTGGCGATTTCCAACGTCGTGCCCCAGGTGCAGCGGGCGCTGGAGGAGATGGCCGAGCGGTACTTCGGCGCCACGCCGCTCTTCGTCGGGGCCGACCTGGACGCCATCCCGCTCGACGTGGAGGACCCGCGGTCGGTGGGGGCCGACCGGATCGTCGCCAGTGTCGCCGCCGTGGCCCTCTACGGGGCGCCGGCGATCGTCGTCGACCTCGGCACCGCGACCCGCTTCGACTGCGTCGACGCCCGCGGCCGCTTCATCGGCGGCGCCATCGCCCCCGGCGTGATCGTCGCCGCCGACGCGCTGCTCTCCCGCGCCGCCCGGCTCTTCCGCGTGGAGCTCGTCAGGCCCGAGCGCGCGATCGGCCGCGACACGATGACCAACATCCAGTCGGGCATCGTCTTCGGCTTCGCCGGCCTCATCGACGGCCTGGTCGCGCGCATGCGGGAGGAGATGGGCGTGGCGGCGACCGTGATCGCCACCGGCGGCATGGCGCCGCTCATGGCCCAGGTCGCGCGCTCGATCCAGCACCTCAACCCCGACCTGAAGCTCGAGGGCCTCCGGCTGATCCACCAGCGCCACGGCAAGTGAGGGACGGGGCGGGGTGAGGCGGCGCGCCGCCCTGGAGCTGGCGGCGGTGGCCGTCGCCACCGCGCTCTTCCTGCTGCTCGTTCGGCGGCGACCGGTCGTCGTGGACGCGGGGCTGGCGCTCCTCGCGCTGGCCCTGGTGGTCCTGAGCGCCTCCGAGACCCGCCGTCGCTTCTGGGGCGAGCCGGCCGAGCCTCTGTGGGCGCGCCGGCGCCGGGCCTGGCGGGACGTGACGGTGGGGACGGCCGCCGTCGCTGCGCTCTTCGCCGCCGCCGGGGCGCTCGCCACCTGGTGGATGTCCGGGGAGCCGGACCAGATGCCGGCCCGGCTGCTGCGTCCCACCCTGCCGCTGGCGCTCGTCCTGTTCGTGCCCTGGGCGGGGCTGCAGCAGACGCTCTTCCAGTTCTACCTGCTGGGCCGCCTGCGCGCGCTCTGCCCCGGCGCCCGGCCGGGGGCCCTCGCCGCGCTGGCCGGGGTCCTGTTCGGCCTCGTGCACCTGCCCGCCCTGGACGTGGCGGCGGTCACGGTCGTGGGCGGCGCGCTCTGGGCGCGGTTCTACCTGCGCGACCGCCTGCTCGCACCGTTGGCCGTCTCCCACGCCGTCCTCGGCGCGACCTACTACTACTGGGTGCGTGGCGAGGATCTCCTGGCGCGCTGGACGGCGACGCTCACCGCGGGGTGAGGGCGGCGGCGCCCGGGCGCCGCCGGCCGGCTCGACGGATGGGGTATCCGATCCGCGGCCGCGGGTGTACCATCCCGGACGCCGGCGTCAGCGGGCGGTCAGTGAGGTGGGACCGACCGCGGACGGCGGGGCCGGGAATCGCGCAGTTGGGACGCGAGGAGTCCTGGCCCATGTCTTGCTCGCCACCGGCGGACCTCGACACCGGGAAGGGAGTGGCTCGATGGTGAAACGCCTGCTGCGCGCCCTGTCCTCCGACCTGGCCATCGACCTCGGGACCGCCAACACGCTGGTGTTCGCCCGCGGTCACGGCATCGTCCTCGACGAGCCCTCGATCGTCGCCATCCGCCAGTCGGACCACAGCGTGGTCGCGGTCGGCCGCGAGGCCAAGGCCATGCTGGGCCGCACGCCCGGCAACATCGTGGCCATCCGGCCCATCAAGGACGGCGTCATCGCCGACTTCGACATCACCGAGAAGATGCTCCAGCACTTCATCTCGAGCATCACCGGGCTGCGGCGCAGCATGGTGCGCCCCCGGGTGGTGATCGGCATCCCTTCGGGCATCACCCAGGTCGAGCGGCGGGCCGTGCGGGACTCGGCGCTACAGGCCGGGGCCCGGGAGGTCTACCTGATCGAGGAGCCGACCGCCGCCGCCATCGGCGCCGGGCTGCCGATCGACAAGCCCGGCGGCAACCTGATCGTGGACATCGGGGGCGGCACCACCGAGGTGGCCGTGATCTCGCTCTCCGGCACCGTGTACGCCAAGTCGGTGCGGGTGGCCGGTGACGAGATGGACGAGGCCATCGTGCAGTACATCAAGAAGCATTACAGCCTGCTGATCGGCGAGCGCCGGGCCGAGGAGATCAAGATCGCGCTGGCCTCGGCCGTGCCCACCGGCTCCGAGATGCGCACCATCGAGGTCAAGGGCCGCGACCTGATCGATGGCATCCCCAAGACGATCGTGATCAGCGAGGACGAGGTGCGCGAGGCCGTGCGCGAGCCGGTGACGACGATCGTCGAGACGGTGCGCACCTGCCTGGAGCGGACGCCGCCCGAGCTGGCGGCCGACATCGTCGAGAACGGGCTGGTCTTGACCGGGGGCGGGGCGCTGCTGCGGGGCCTGGACGAGCTGCTGCGGAAGGAGACCGGGCTGCCGGTGACGGTAGCCGAGAACCCGCTGTCGTGCGTGGTCCTGGGCGTCGGCAAGATGCTCGACGACCTCGACCTGCTGCGGAAGGTCGCCGTCCCGGCCGGTCACGAGGACCGCTAGCCGGGGTCAATCCGCCAGCAGCGCCGGGCAGCGCTCGGGCCGGCCGGCGACGGCCGGGTCGGCGACGATGGCGCCGCCCCGCGGGATGCACTGGCTGGCCGGCGCCGGGCGGCCGGCCTCCACCCACTCCACCAGGAGCTGGAAGGCCCGGTGGGCGTGGGGCTGGATGAACTCCAGCGCGGTGAAGTTGCAGCAGCTCTGCCGGTAGCGCTCGATGTGGTTGCCGTTCTGCACCTCGTACAGGCGGTGCAGGGGGGCCCGCCCGGCGGCGACCACGGCGTCCCGGAACGGCCGCGCGTGCCGCACCAGCGGCAGCAGGGCGTCCATCGTGCCGTGCAGCGTGATCAGGGGCCGGGCGATGTCGCCGTCGGTCGAGATCTGGCCGATCCGCGGCGACAGGTGGAAGGGTCGGCGGCGGCTTTCATAGTCGTAGTCCTGCGTGTCGCTGCCCCCCGGCGGATCGAGCTGATCCAGCGGGTAGAGAGGGTCCAGCTCCCGCACGAACACGCAGGTCGTCACGTCCCAGTAGTTGTTGGCGTGCGTCTCCCAGAACGAGCCGACCACCGGGCTGAACACGTTGGCCGGCGTGGGCGGCGTGGCGAAGATGTCGGGCGGGTAGCCGGCCTCCACCATCGCCCGGTGCGCCGCGCTGTCCCGGCTGAATCCGGAGGCCAGGTACGCCTCCCAGTGCCGGAGCGCCGGCGGCAGGTCGATGAGGATGTGAGGGCCGGCCGGAGACCAGTAGACGCCCTCCCAGTCCACGCCGCCGTCGAAGCGGGTGGGGAACTCGGCGAGCATCCGGCGCACGACATGGCCGCCGTTGGAGATGCCGAACAGGTAGATCCGCTCAGCCGGGCGACCGTAGTGGGCCTCGATGGCCGCCTCCGCGACGTCGGCGGCCTCCAGCGTGCGGCGGAACCACTCGCGGATCGTGTCGGCGGGCTCGGTGACGTAGAAGTGGGTGAAGAGCGTGCCGGTGGCGGCCGTCCGCGGCGACAGCCGGCAGGCGTGCGGGTCGGTGACCGGGTCGGTGAAGAAGAAGTTCAGCGTGCCCTTGTTGGTCGACACGTAGGCGTAGCCGGCCTGGACGACGAAGTCGCTGAAGATGTAGTCGCCCATGAACTCGCTGCGTAGCCCGCCGGGCACGCCCACCACGAGCCGGCCGTTCCAGTCCGCAGGCAGGCGCAGCACCCAGCGGGCGTGCGGGTCGTCGGCCATGGCGCCGGTGACCTGGAGCCCGGGGAACAGGCGGGCGGGGTCGATCGGCGTGCGGTGCGGCGGGTCGGGTGACACGGCCTGGGCGTCCGTGCGCGGCGTGAACGCGTTGGGCGGGAGCCCGGGGCGGGAGTTGTCCGGGGGCGTCGTTTCCGGGTTGCGCGTGGTCAGGTCGGCGCTGGTGACGCAGCGGACGTCGGCGGCCGCGCCGGCCAGCGCCCGCTCGACCGCCGCACAGTCAGCGCCGGCGGGCGCGGGCACGAGGTCGAGGATGGCACCGACGACCGGAACGAGCACGGTGGCGAGCCGTCGCATGGGCCCCTCCTGCCGATCGAGGTGGAACCGCAGCGGTAGCCTACACGAGGGCGCCGCGTCAGCGGCCCGCTCGGTGGGGCCGCAATGGCACCCCGGCCGCCGGCTGATGCCGTGCAACCCGCCGTGCCGGCGGCGGTTCGGGGAGCGGGAAGTCTGGCATACCGGGTGCAGTCTCACCGGGGCGTCACCCGTCATTCGCGCGGGTCCTGCCGTCAGGCGGCGGCCCGCAGAGGAGGACGACGATGAGCAAGGCTCGGTTGTCGACGATGGCGGCGGCGGTGGTCCTGGCGG
>DATLZL010000359.1:0-4433 GCA_035574035.1 Binatia bacterium
CCCTCGAACTCCACCACCGGATCGGACCCACGCCGCGCGAGTACATCAACGCCCGGGCCCTGGCCGACATGATGCTGGCCGAGGAGTCCGCCCTGCTCTACGTGGGGGGCGCCGGCTCGTGCATGGGTTGCGGCGAAGCCACCGCCATCCGCATGATGGTGGCCGCGACCGGCTTCGCCTACGGCCCCGACGGGTTCGCGATCGTCGCCGCCACCGGCTGCAACACCGTCTGCGGCTCGACCTACCCGTACAATCCCTTCCTGGTCCCGTGGACGAACTCGCTCTTCGAGAACGCCCCGGCGGTGGCGATGGGGGTGCGTGCCGGGTGGGACCAGCGGGGCTGGCAGGCCCGGCGCCTGTGGGTGGTGGGCGGCGACGGGGCGATGTACGACATCGGCTTCCAGTCGCTCTCGCGGCTGCTCGCCTCCGGCATGGACGTGAAGGTGCTCGTCCTGGACACGCAGGTGTACTCGAACACCGGCGGCCAGGTCTCGACGGCCTCGTTCCCGGCCCAGGACGCGAAGATGGCCGTCGTGGGCTCGGCGGTGCCGGGCAAGGTCGAGCGCCGCAAGGAACTCGGGCTGCTCTGCCTCATGCACCCGGAGGTCTACGTGGCGCAGACCACGCCAGCCCACCTGAACCACTTCTACCGGGCCGTGCTCGACGCCAACAGCTTCCCCGGCCCGGCCGTGGTCATCGCCTACGCGACGTGCCAGCCGGAGCACGGAGTCGCCGACGACCGGGCGGCCGCGCAGGCCGAGCTCGCCGTCACCTCGCGGGCCTTCCCCCTCTTCACCTACGACCCGCGCCGAGGGCCGACCGTGCGCGAGCGCCTGTCGCTCCAGGGCAATCCGGCGCCGCACGAGGACTGGTACCGGCACCCGCGTACGGGCGAGGTCGTGGACTTCGTCGCCTTCGCCCGCACCGAGCGCCGGTTCGCCCGCCAGTTCGCCCCCGACGGCACGCCGTCGCCAGCCCTGCTCGCGGCCCAGGCCGAGCGGCTCGCCAACTGGCGCCGGCTCCGGGAACTGGCGGGCGCCGGGGAGCTTCGATGATCGACGACTGGATCGAGCAGGTCGAAGCGGAAGTGATGGCCTGCCTGCGCGACGCGCCGACCATGTCCCCTCGCGAGCTCGCCGCCCGACTCGGCACCAGCGAGAGCACGGCCATCAGCTACATTTGCCTGCTGGCGTCCGAGGGCCGCCTGACGATCGAGCGCGTGTCGGCGCCGAAGCGAGCGGTGCCCGGCAAGCACGCGGAGGCCGACCTTGCCGCCTGAGGCCCGGTGGTGACCGCCTACCGGTTCGAGGCGGCGCCGGTCCGCGTCTACTGGGAGCTCACGCGGGCGTGCGACCTCGCCTGCCGCCACTGCCGGGCCGAGGCGATCCGCCAGCGCGCCCCCGACGAGCTCACGACCGCCGAGGCGGTGCGGGTGCTCCGGGCCCTGGCCGCCGCCACGCCCAGGCCGCACGTGGTGTTGACCGGGGGTGACCCGCTCAAGCGCCCCGACCTCAGGCAGCTCGTCGAGCGTGCGGCCGAGCTCGGTCTTCGCCCGAGCGTGGCGCCGAGCGCCACCGTAGCCCTCGACCGCACCGTGGTCGAGGACCTGAAGCGGGCGGGCGTGGCGGCGATGTCCCTCAGCCTCGACGGGCCCAGAGCGGCGCAGCACGACGCCATCCGCGGGGTGCTCGGCTGCTTCGGCTGGACACTGGCCGCCGCTCAACGCATCGTGAACGCCGGGATCCCCCTCCAGATCAACACGCTCCTCTGCGCCGAGACCGACCCCTACCTGGAGGACACCGCCGCCCTCGTCGCGCGGCTGGGTGCCTCCCGCTGGAGCCTGTTCTTCCTCGTCCCGGTGGGCCGGGGGCGCGCCCTCCGCCCTCTCGACGCCCGCGACTGCGAGCTGCGCCTGCGCTGGCTGGCTGCGGCGGCCGAGGCCTGGCCCTTCACGGTGACGACGACCGAGGCGCCGCACTACCGGCGCGTCCTGATCCAGCGCCTGCGCGCCCGGGGCCAGCCCGCCCTCACCGGCCCGCACGCGCGCAGCTTCGGCCTGCGCGACGGCAACGGGATCATGTTCATCGCCGCCGACGGGGCCGTCACGCCCTCCGGCTTCCTGCCCCTGGCCGCGGGTAACGCGCGTCGCAGCGACCCGCTCCGCCTCTACCGCGAGGCCCGGCTCTTCCGCACGCTGCGCGACCCGGACCGGTTCGGCGGGCGGTGCGGAGTCTGCGAGTACCGCGCCGTCTGCGGTGGCTCCCGGGCACGGGCCTGGGCCACCTCGGGCCAGGTCACCGGCGAGGACCCGCTCTGCGCGTGGCAGCCGCGATGAGCCTGGCGCCGGCGGCGCGTCGCCGTCATCCGGCGCGGGGCAGGCGGAGCAGGCGGGCGTTGATGGCCACGATGACGGTGGAGAGCGACATGAGCAGGGCGCCGAGGGCCGGGGTGAGCACGACGCCGGCGCCCGACAGGACGCCGGCGGCCAGCGGGATCGCCACCACGTTGTAGCCCGCCGCCCACCAGAGGTTCTGGACCATCTTCCGGTAGGTGGCCCGGGCCAGTCGCACCACCGTCACCACGTCCCGGGGGTCGCTCCGGACCAGCACGATGTCCGCCGACTCGATGGCCACGTCGGTCCCGGCGCCGATGGCGATGCCCACGTCGGCCTCGACCAGCGCCGGGGCGTCGTTGACGCCGTCGCCCACCATCGCCACCCGCAGCCCGCGCGCCCGGACCTCGCGGACCTTCTCGGCCTTGGCGTGCGGCAGGACCTCGGCAAAGACGTCGTCGAGCCCCAGCTCGCGCGCCACCCACCGGGCCACCGCCCGGGCGTCGCCGGTCAGCATCATGACCTGGAGGCCCAGGCGCCTGAGCGCGGCCAGGGCTTCCCGCGACTCCGGCCGGATGACGTCGGCCAGGGCGATCGCGCCCCATACCCGGTCGTCCACCAGCACGTAAACCACCGTCTTGCCCTGCTCGGCGACCTCGCGCACCCGCGGGTCGTCGACCGCCAGCCCCCGCTCCCGGAGGTAGCCGGGGCTCACCACCTGAACGGCCCGGCCGTCCACCACGGCCTCGGCACCGCGGCCCGGGATGGCCCGGAAGTCCCGTGGCGCGGGAAAGGCCAGGCCCCGGGCGCGGGCGCCGCGCACCACACCGGCCGCGATCGGGTGCTCGGACTGGCTCTCGAGACTGGCCGCCAGCCGCAGGATGTCGTCCGCCTCCCCGGCCCCGTCGAGCGGGATCACATCGGTGACGCCGAAGCGGCCCTCCGTCAGCGTGCCGGTCTTGTCGAACACCACCGCCTGCAGCCGGCGGGCGAGCTCGAAGGCCGTCCGGTCCCGGATGAGAAGGCCGCGGCCGGCCGACAGCGCCGTGGACACCGCGACCACCAGCGGCACCGCCAGGCCCAGCGCGTGCGGGCAGGCGATCACCATCACCGTCACCATTCGTCCGACCGCGAAGCTGAGGCTCGAGCCGAGCCCGAGCCAGGCCGCCAGCGTCAACCCTCCGGCCCCCAGCGCGACGACGGTGAGCCAGAGGGCCGCCCGGTCGGCCAGATCCTGGGCGCGCGAGCGCGACTCCTGGGCGCGCCGCACCAGCTCGATCACCTGGGCGAGATAGGTCTCGTCGCCCGTCTTCTCGACCTGGACGACGACCGCCCCGTGGCCGTTGACCGCCGCCGCGATCACCCGGTCGCCCTCGCCCCTGTCCACCGGGCGGCTCTCGCCGGTCAGCATGGACTCGTCCACGCTGGTCCGTCCCTGCACGATCACGCCGTCGGTCGGAATCTTCTCGCCGGGCCTGACCAGGACGCGGTCGCCCTTGGCCAGGTCCCCCACCGGGACGTCCTCGGTCGCCCCGTCCGGCCGCACCCGGTGCGCCACGGCCGGCATCAGGCGCACCAGCGCCTCGAGCGCGCGCGAGGCGCCCAGGACCGAACGCATCTCGATCCAGTGGCCGAGCAGCATGACGTCGATCAGGGTGGCCAGCTCCCAGAAGAACCCCTCGCCCGGCAGGCCGAACACCACCAGCGTGCTGTACGCCCACGCCACCGAGATCGCCAGGCTGACCAGGGTCATCATCCCCGGCCGCACCGCGCCGAGCTCGCTGACGAACCCCCGGAGGAACGGCCAGCCACCGTAGAAGAAGATGACGGTGGCGAGCGCGAACTGGATCAGGTCACGACCGACCGGCGCCCACGCCGCGCGCACACCGAGCAGGTCCTGGACCAGCGGCGTCAGGGCCAGGACCGGCACGGTGAGGACGACCGAGACCCAGAACCGCCGACGGAAGTCGGCCACCTGGTGGGCGTGGTGCCGGCCGTGCCCGGCTCCGCTCTCCCTCGGCCTGCCCGCGTGGGGGCCGTGCGCGGCGTGCTCGCGGCGGGCGGCCTCCGCAGCGGCCGGCGCCGCCGGGTGGCCGCGGGG
>DATLZL010000360.1:0-8077 GCA_035574035.1 Binatia bacterium
CGCGGAGGAGGACTTGGACCTCCTCCAGGCCCGCCTGCAACCGCTGGGCGTGCTGCAGCCGTCGCCGCTCGGCCCGGAGCGCCTGCTCCTCGCCGGGGCGCGGCCGGGCGGCGTCGAGCTCGCCGACCTGGAAGCGCAGGACGTCAAGCCGCTGCTCCCGCTCCCGCTCGGCCAGCCGCAGGCGTTCGAGGGCCTCCCGCGCCGCCCGGTCCTTGGCGTGGAGCTCGGCCAGGCGCTCGCGCGCCTCCTCGGTTCCGGCGAAGCGGTCGAGCAGCGCCAGCTGCCGGGCCGGATCGAGGAGGCGCTGGTACTCGTGCTGGCCGTGGATCTCGACCAGCACGTCGCCCAGCCGCTCGAGCAGCCCGACGGTCACCGCGGCGTCGTTGACGAAGGCGCGGTGGCGCCCCGAGCGGTGCAGCTCGCGCCGCACGACCAGCTGGCCGTCCTCCACCGCCACGCCGCTCTCCTCCAGCAGCAGCGCCGCCGCTCCCCGCGCCGGGACCTCGAAGCAGGCCTCGACCGTCGCCGTCTCGGCCCCGCTGCGGATGACCTCGGTCTGGGCCCGGGCGCCCCCGACCAGCAGGAGGGCGTCCATCACGATGGACTTGCCGGCGCCCGTCTCGCCGGTCAGCACGTTGAGGCCCGGGGCGAAGGGCACCACGACGGACTCGATCACGGCCAGGTTCCGGATGCGAAGCTCGCGCAGCACGCGGCGATGCTAGGCCAGCGGGCGCGGCGGTCTCAAGTGTCTCGCGGGCGTGACGCCGGCGGGCCCGGCGGCCGGGTTATCGCTCCCCCCACTTGAGCTTGGTGCGCAGGACGGAGAAGAAGGGCGTGTGCGGGAAGCGGACCAGCCGCATGCGGGCGGCGGCGCGCTCGACCTCGACCACGTCGTGCTCCCGCAGGCTCATCCCCACCTGACCGTCCACGGTGACCATGACGTCCTGGCTGGTGTGCAGCACCACCTCGATCCGGCAGGTGCCGGGCAGGACGATGGGCCGGTTGGTGAGCGTGTGAGAGCAGACGGGCGTGATCACCACCGCGTCCATTGTCGGGAAGAGGATCGGTCCGCCGGCCGAGAGCGAATAGGCGGTGGAGCCGGTCGGGCTGGCGATGATGAGGCCGTCCGCCCGGTAGGCCGTGGCCGGCAGTCCATCCACCGCCACCGCGAAGTCGATGATGCGGCTCATCGCCGACTTCATGATGACGACGTCGTTGAGGGCCAGGAAGGTGGAGGCCACGCGCCCGTCGCGACGTACCCGGGCCGTCAGCATCATGCGCTCCTCGACCACCATCCGGCCCGCGAGGAAGGCCTCGAGCGCGGCCGGCATCTCGTCGAGCGTGGTCGTGGTCAGGAAGCCGAGACCGCCCAGGTTCACGCCCAGCAGCGGCAGCGCCAGGTCGCCCACCGTGCGGGCCACCGACAGGAGCGTGCCGTCGCCGCCTAGGACCACGATGCAGTCGACCTGGCCGGGGAGGTCGCTGCGGGCGGCGCTCGGCACCGCGAGCTCCGGGACCAGGCCGGCGGAATCCTTGTCGAGGACGACCGCCAGCCCCCGGGTCTGCAGCCACCGGACGAGCCGCGTCAGGGCGGCCGGCGCCTGGGGGGCGTCGGGCTTGGCGACGATCCCGACCCGATTCACGTCCCGGCCCCGCCCGTCCTCCGCGCCCCCTCGGGGCTGCGGCCCCTCAGGCCAGCGCCTCCACCGCGCGGGTGATCAGGCTCTCGACGTTGGCCGCCGTGCGGCCGTGCGAGGCGACGTGGATGAAGAACTCCCGATTCCCCTTGGGGCCGCGCAATGGCGAGGCGGTCACGCCGAAGATGTGCCAGCCGCGCAGCACCGCGTAGCGGCACAGCCGGGCGATGACCTGCCGGTGCAGGGCCGGGTCGCGGACCACCCCGCCCTTGCCCACCAGCTCACGACCCACCTCGAACTGCGGCTTGATCAGCGCCACCACCTCGCCGCGCGGGGCCAGCACCCCGAACACCGACGGCAGGATCTTCTCCAGCGAGATAAACGAGACGTCGACGACGGCCAGGTTCGGGAGGTCGCCGAACACCCGGGGATCGAGGTGGCGGGCGTTGGTCTGCTCCATCGCGACCACCCGGGGATCCCGGCGCAGGCGGGGGTCCAGCTGCCCCGTGCCGACGTCGACCGCGTACACCCGGGCGGCGCCGCGCTGGAGCAGGCAGTCGGTGAAGCCTCCCGTCGAGGCGCCGACGTCGAGGCAGATCTTCCCCTCGACGGTGATCTTGAAGTGGTCGAGGGCGTGCGCCAGCTTCTCGCCGCCCCGGCTGACGTAGGGCGACCGGCCGCGCAGCTCCACGTCGGCGTCGGGACTGACCAGCGCGCCGGCCTTGTCGACCCGCTCCCCGTCCACGAGCACGTCCCCGGCCAGGATGAGCCGCGCCGCCTTCTCCCGGCTTTCCACCAGCCCCCGGTCCACCAGCAACCGATCGATCCGTACCCGGCTGGCCATCGGGCACGATTATAGGCGACGGGCGCCGCGGTCCCTCAGGACAAAGAGCAGCGCCAGACCCGCCGCGAACCCGCCGACGTGGGCGAACCAGGCGACGCCGCCCGGCCGCCCGCCGGTCGCGGCGGCGACGGTTAGGAACCCGTTCAGCAGCTGGACCACGATCCAGAAACCCAGCACCAGCACGGCCGGGATGTGGACGAAGCGGATGAAGAACCCGAAGCTCACCAGCGTGAGGATGCGCGCGTACGGGAACAGCAGCAGGTAGGCGCCCAGCACGCCCGAGATCGCACCGCTGGCGCCCACCATCGGGACGGCGGAGTCGGGGTCCACCACCGTCTGGGCGACGGCCGCCGCCACCCCGGCCAGCACGTAGAAGAGGAGGTAGCGGCCGTGTCCCAGCTCGCCCTCCACGGTGTTGCCGAAGATCCACAGGTAGAGCATGTTGCCGCCGATGTGGAACAGGCCCCCGTGCAGGAACATCGAGGTGACGATGGTCACCATCGGCGGCGGGAACGCCTCCGGAGCGCGGCAGGCCCCGCTCAGCCGGCAGGGCACGGCGCCGAAATCGGTCACGAGCTCGCGGGCCGCCCGGGCCGCCGCCGGATCGCCGCCGGCCCCGAGCGAGACTTGGTAGAGGAAGACGGCGACGTTGGCGGTGATCAGCAGCACGGTGACCAGCGGGAACGAGCGGCGCGGAATGTCGTCCTTGAGGGGGATCATCCGCGCGGCCGCAGGACGGCCGTGGTCGGCGGTCCCAGCCGCCGCCGGGCGGCGGCCGTCACGTCGGCCGCGGTGACGGCCGCCACCGCCCGCGCGTGACGGTCGGGGAAATCCCAGCCGGCGCCCACCAGCTCGTAGAACGCCAGGTACCAGGCATGCCGGGCATTGGTCCGCCGGTCCATGGCCAGCGCGCCGAGCACCCACGCCCGGGCGCGCGCGACCTCCGACTCCGTCGCGCCCTCCACGCGGAGGCGCTCGATCTCGCGCGCCAGCGCGGCCTCGGCCGCGTCGGCGCTCTCTCCCGCCGTCCCCAGATAGGCCACCATGGGCCCGGGGCCGCGGCGGGTTGCGTGGAACATGCCCAGCGAGTACGCCAGCCCCTGGACGTCGCGAACCTGCACGAACAGCCGGCCCGACATGCCGCCGCCCAGCACGGCGGCCAGGACCTTGACCGCGGCGTAATCCGCCTCCTCCAGGGCCGGGCCGATCCAGCCCATCAGGACCTGGGCTTGGTGGGCGGGCCGCTCGACCACGCGGCGGCGGCCGGGCGGCGCGGGCGGCTCCGGGGGCGGCGGATCGGGGGCCGAACCGGCCGGCAGCCGGCCGAAGAGGCGCTCGGCCGCGCGAACGACGGCGCCGGGCGGCACGCGCCCGCTGACCGCCAGCACCGCGCGGTCCGCCCGGTAAAGGGCCCGGTACCGGGCGAGCAGGGCCTCGCGAGTCGCGCGCTCGATGCTCTGGGGCCGGCCCAGGCTCGGCAGGCCGTACGGGTGGCCGCCGTAGAGGTCGGCGAGCAGCGTGTCCAGCGCGAACGGAAACGGGTTGTCGAGCCGGCTCTGGATCTGGCCGAGCAGCAGCCGCCGCTCCCGCTCGATCTCGTCGTCGGCCAGACGCGGGGTCAGGGCGACCTCGGCCACCAGTCCCAGGGCGGCCTCCCAGTGCCGGGCCAGCGCGGTGGCGCGGATCTCGGCCACATCCGCGTCGGCCGAGGTGTCGAGGGCGCCGCCCAGGGCCTCGGCCGCTTCCATCAACCCGACGGCGGTGTGGCGCGCGGTCCCGCGCAGCATCGCCCGATGCAGGAAGTGAGTCAGGCCGGCGGTCTCGGCCGTCTCGTCCCCGGAGCCGCCGCGAACCTGGAAGGAGATGGCCACCACGCCGGCCGCTGGCGCCTCTCGCACCAGTACGCGCAGCCCGTTGTCCAGCACGCGCCGGGTGATTGCAGGCGCGGTGTCGGCGGCCGCCGCCGACGGGACGGCGGCGAGGAGCAGGGCCAGCAGAAGGCCCACCGCGCGCATCACCGCGCGGGGGGCACGAGGGTGACCTTCACGTAGCGCTCGGGGTCGAGGTATCGCCGCGCGGCGTCCCGGATCTGCTCGGCCGTCACGGCCCGCAGCCGGTCCAGGTACCGCGCCTCGGCCTCCAGTCGCCACACGGTCTCGGCGTGGCCGAGCAGGCGGGCCCGGCCCTCGGCGGTCTCGGCAAGGAACTCGCGCTGCGCCTCGGCGGCGGTCAGCGCGCGCTCGTGCTCGGCGGCGCCCACCCCCTCGCTGGCCAGGCGCCGCACCTCGGCCAGGATCTCGCGCTCGGCGGCGGCCAGGTTGGAGGGCTCGAGCTGGGCGGTGACGGTCACCAGACCGGCCGCCTGCAAGGCGGTGTAGCCGGCGGAGACGGATTGCACGAGGCCCAGGCGCTCCCGGAGCGTCCGGGTCAGCCGGGACGAGCGGCTCTGGCCGAGCACGGCGACCAGCAGGTCCACCGCCGGCGTGTCGGCGTGGTCCAGCCTCGGTGCGTGCCAGGCGAGGGCGAGGTGGGCGTGGGCACCGGGGCGCGGCCACTCGACGGCGCGGGGGCGCAGGGCCGGTGGCGGCGGGACGGGCAGCCGCGGAGTCCCGCTGCGGGGCAGCCGCCCGAACGCGCGGCTGGCCAGCTGCCGGACCTCGCCGGGGTCCACCGGCCCGACCACGACCAGCGTGAAGTTTTCCGGGACGTACAGGCGCCGGTAGAAGCCCACGAGTTGCTCGCGGGTGAGGTTGGTGATGAGGGGCTCGGTGCCGATCACGGGGCGGCCGTAGGGATGGCCCTCGAACGCCGCCTCCCAGGTCTTGCGGGACAGGAAGCGGGCCGGGTTGTCGCGGCCCAGCCGCATCTCCTCCAGCACCACGCGCTTCTCGGCTTCCAGCAGGCCCTCGTCGAGCGTGGCGTTGACCGCGATGTCGGCGAGCAGCTCGATCGCCGTGGACGTCCGCGAGGCGGGCAGCACCATGTGGTAGTAGGTGTACTCGAGCGAGGTGCCGGCGTTCATCCGGCCGCCGCTCTCCTCCACCGAGCGGTCGATCGCCCGCCCCGGCCGGGCCGCCGTCCCCTTGAAGAGCATGTGCTCGAGGTAGTGGGCCAGCCCGAGCTCGGTGACGCCCTCGTCGCGGCCTCCGGCCGCCACCCAGAGTTGCACCGCCGCCACCTCGCTCAACCGGTGCTCCTCCACGACGATGCGGACGCCGTTGGCGAGCACGTGACGCCGGGGAGTGGCCCCCGGGCCGGCGGAGGGAGCAGGCGAACGCCCGGCGGCGCACGCGCTCGCCGTGAGGAGGACGAGCACCGCCAGCGCGATGCGCCTGCGGAGCACCATCAGGGCCCCGAGCCTATCACGACCCGGGCAGAATGCCGCGCCGAGCCCCTCGCCGGCCCCGCCACGACGCCCGGCAGGCCACCGTGGAACCGGACGCTAACTGTTCGATCTGCCGATCCTTTTGACATCGCGGGCCGTGGCATCCCCGTTGCAGCGTCCGCCCCGCGAGTCGGAGAACTCACGAGGAGGTGAGAGCGGGGCACTTCGAGGCGCGACGACGGGACCCATCCACGGACCGCAGACAACATTCGACGGGAAGGAATGGACGAAACGATGAACAAGCTGCTCGCGATCATCATGACTCTCGCATTCGCCGCTCTGGCGCCCCTGGCCGAAGCGCAGGCTTCGTGCCCGCCGGAAGTGGCGCGGGCCAAGGAGTTGCTGGCCCAGCGTAGCGGCACCGCCAAGGGGCAGGACGTGCAGGCTCCGCGCTCCCTCGCCGGCGCCCGCCAGAAACCCACTGAGGCGCCGCGTGCTCAGGACGTGCAGGCGCCGCGCGGTCAGGATGTGCAGGCTCCGCGCGGTCAGGACACCCAGGCGCCGCGCGGCCAGGATGTGCAGGCTCCGCGCTCGCTGGCCGGTGCCAAGCAGCCGGCGGGTCGCAATGTGACCAAGGCCTCCACGCTGGTCAAGGAGGCCGAGGCGGCGTGCAAGGCCGGGGACATGGCGACCGCCAAGTCGAAGGCCGAGGCCGCGATCGCCGCGCTGAAGTAGCAGCCGTACCCACCGGGGTCCCGGAGGGCCCGGCCCTCCGGGACCTTCACGCTCGCTCCCGCTCGACGCTTCAGGCGCGCGAACGTCCCGCGCCGGGCGGGTCCGCACCGCGGCGCCCGGCCAGGAAGTGGAAGTGCACGTGGTAGACGTGCTGTCCGCCTTCGGGCCCGCAGTTGACCGTCACCCGGTATCCGCGTTCGGCGAAGCCCAGCCGTTCCCCGAGCCGGCGAGCCGCCAGCAGACAGCGGCCCATCACCGGGACGTCCTCCGGCTCCATCGTCAGGATGGAGTCGATGTGCCGCCGGGGGACGATGAGCAGGTGGACCGGCGCCTTCGGGTAGATGTCCTTGAAGGCGACGACGGCGTCGTCCTCGTACTCGATCTCGGCCGGGCTGGTGCGGGCGACGATGCGGCAGAAGAGGCAGTCACGCTCGGCGGCCGGCATGGCTCTGTATAATACGCGCTCGGATCTCGCTCCAAGGAGAGGCCATGGGAACGTGTCCGAAGTGCCGCGCACGGATCCGCAAGAACGGCAACCACATCAAGCTCGGCAGCGTCTGGTTCCACAAGCGCTGCCCGACGCCGCCGGGGCCCGTTAACCGAGCCGGTCGAGAACCTCGCCGAGCTTCTGCGGGTCGACGGGCTTGACCAGGTGGGCGTCGAAGCCCGCCTCCGTCGACCGGGCGCGATCGTGGGGCTGGCCGTAGCCGGTCAGCGCGACGAGCCGGATCGCCCCGCCGAACTGCTCGCGTAGTCGCCGGCCCACCTCGTAGCCCTTCACGTCCGGCAGCCCGATGTCCAGCAGGACCACCTCCGGGCGGTGCTGGAGCGCGGCCTGGATCCCGGCCTCGCCGGTGGCGGCCTCGATGACCTGGTGGCCGTCGAGCCGGAGCGTCGCCGCCAGCATCTCCCGACCGTCGTCGTGGTCCTCCACCACGAGGACCCGGCGCGGCCGCGGCCGGTAGCCGGCGCCTGCCGGGGCGCGCAGAGGAGCAGGATCGGCCACGGGCAGCGTCATCACGAATTCGGCGCCGCGCCCGGTGTTCTCGGCCCGCACGCTGCCGCCGTGCAGCTCCACCAAGCGCTTGACGATCGTCAGCCCGATCCCGAGACCGCCGTCGGTCCGCGCGAGCGTGGGGTTCACCTGGACGAACGGCTCGAAAATCGCCTCGAGCTGGTCGGGCGGGATCCCGGGCCCGTCGTCGCTCACGCGCACGACCGCGTGCCGGCCGTCCCGCTCGAGGCTGACTCGGATCGATCCGCCGGCCGGCGTGTACTTGGAGGCGTTGTTCACCAGGTTCCCGATCGCCTGCTGCAGGCGGGCGGCGTCGCCGATGACGGTCACCGGCTGCGCCGGTCTCGAGACGGACAGCGGTTGCCCCTTGGCGTCCAGCCGGTGGCGCTGGGCGTCCACCGCCTGCTCGACGGCCTCGCCCAGGTCCACGGGCTCCCGCTCGAGCTCCAGCCGTCCGCTGCTGATACGGACCACGTCCAGCAGGTCGTCGAGCAGGCGGTTCAGGTGGTCGGCTTGCCGCC
>DATLZL010000361.1:0-3486 GCA_035574035.1 Binatia bacterium
CGGCGTCCGCCGCCGGGGCGCCGCCCGCCGCGCCCGGGGACCGCCTGCCGCTGCCCCCGCCGCGGATGGAGTGCGGTCGCCCGCTCCACGACACGATCCAGCACCGCGGCTCGAGCCGCCGCTTCCGCCACGACCCGCTGACCCTGGAGCAGGCGGCCACGGTGCTCTGGTGGGCGACCCGGTGGGTGGAGGCCGACGTGCCGGGCGGGCTCGTGGCGCCCTTCGTCATCGTCCACGCGGTGGACGGCGTGGAGCCGGGCGCCTGGCGCTACCGCCCGGCCGAGCACGTGCTCGAGCTCATCCGGCCCGGCCGCTTCCGCTCGGAGTCGGCCTACCTCTGCCTGGAGCAGGCGCTGGGCGGCGACGCCGCGCTCGTCCTCTACTTCCTGGCCCCGCTGGACGCGCTGCTCCGGGCCTGGGGCAACCGCGGGTACCGCCTGGCGAACCTCGAGGCGGGTCTGGCCGGCGGCCGCGCCTACCTGGCCGCCTACGGGCAGCGCTTCGGCGCCACCGGGCTCACGTTCTACGACCGCCTGGTGGTCGAGTTCTTCGCGCCGTGGAGCGAGGGACTGGACGCCGTCTTCGTCACCGCGCTCGGCCGGGCCGACCGGGTCGCGTGGTAGAGTCGGGAGGTCGTCCCGACCCCGAGGAGGCGCGCCCGATGAAGAAGTACCAGCTGATGGCTCCCGGTCCCACGCCCGTCCCCACCCGGGTGGCGCTGGCGATGGCCCAGCCCATGATCCACCACCGGACGCCGGAGTACGAGGCGCTGTTCGCCGAGGTCCGGACCGGGCTCAAGGGCCTGTTCCAGACCGCCCAGGACGTGATCCCGTTCGCCTGCTCCGGCACCGGTGTCATGGAGGCGGCGGTCGTCAACACGCTCTCGCCCGGAGACCGGGCCCTGGTCGTGGTGGCGGGCAAGTTCGGCGAGCGCTGGGTCGAGATCTGCCGCGCCTACGGGGTGGAGGTCGTGCCGGTGACCGCGCCGTTCGGCGAGACGGTGGCGCCGGAGCGGCTGGCCGAAGCCCTGCGCGCGCACCCCGGGGCCCGCGCCGTCTTCACGCAGCACAGCGAGTCCTCGACCGGCGTCCTCCACGACGTGCGAGCCTACGCCGAGGTGACCCGCGACACCGGCGCCATCCTGGTCGTGGACGCCGTCTCGAGCCTCGGGATCGCCGACCTCGCCATGGACGCCTGGGGCGTGGACCTGGTGGTCGCCGGCTCCCAGAAAGGCCTGATGCTGCCGCCCGGCCTCGGGTTCTGCGCGCTGAGCGACAAGGCCTGGAGCCACGTCGCGGCCGCCCGGCTGCCGCGCTACTACTTCGACCTCGCCGCCGAGCGCCGCTGCCTGGCCCGCAACGACGTCCGCTTCACGCCGGCGGTGAGTCTCGTCCTCGGCCTGCGCGAGGTGCTCGCGATGCTGACCGAGGAGGGGCTGCCCAACGTGTTCCGCCGCCACGACCGCCTGGCCCGGGCGACGCGGGCCGGCGCCGAGGCGCTCGGCCTGCGCCTCTTCCCCCGGGCCACGCCCAGCCCGGCGCTCACCGCCGTGGAGGCCCCGGCCGGCGTGGACGGCGAGGCCATCGTGGCCGCGTACTCGCGCCAGCACAACATCACGATCGCCGGCGGGCAGGGCGAGATGAAGGGCCGGCTGTTCCGGCTGGGGCACATGGGCTACGCGGCCGAGTTCGACGTCATCACCGCGCTGGCCGCGCTCGAGCAGGTGCTGGCCGACCTGGGCCAGCCGGTCGACTTCGGCGCCTCCGTCCGCGCCGCCCAGAAAGTCTTCGCCGAGGCGCGCTGACGTCCCGCCGTCCCTTGACAAGGACGTGACGGGCGCCTACACATGGCGGGCGACAGACTCCGAGGAGGAGGGGCACGCGCCATGGAGCTCGACCGGACGGATCGCGGACTGACCCTGGATCGGCGACGGTTCCTGCTCGCGGCCGGTGTCGTGGGGGCGGCCGTGGCCGCCGGTCCCCGGCCTTCACCGGCCCAGACCCCGCCGCCGGCGGGCCGGTTCCACGTCAAGCCCCTGCCGGCCGACATCTTCATCGACCACGGGATCAACCAGGAGACCCGGCTGGAGACGCTCCGGGGCTACCTGACGCCGGCCAGCCACTTCTTCATCCGCAACCACACCGCCACGCCGACGCTGGACCTGGCCGCCTGGCGCCTGCGGGTGGAGGGCAACGCCGTCGACCGCCCGCTGCAGCTCACGTTCGACGACCTCCTGAAGCTGCCCTCCCGCTCGGTGATCTGCTTCGTCGAGTGCGCCGGCAACGGCCGTGGCTTCTTCAAGGACGTGATGGGCAAGCCGGCCTCCGGCACCCAGTGGCACCTGGGCGCCATCGGCGTGGCCGAGTGGACGGGGGTCCCGCTCGGGGCCGTGCTGGAGCTGGCCGGAGTCAAGCGAGACACGCCCCGCGACATCCTCAACGTGCTGGTGGAAGGGCTCGATTCCGTGCGGGTGAACCGGCCGATCTCGCTGGCCAAGGCCTTCGAGGAGGACACCCTGCTGGCCTACGCGATGAACGGCGAGCCGGTCCCGCCGGACCACGGCTTCCCGGTGCGGGCCATCGTGCCCGGCTGGGTCGGGATCAACAACATCAAGTGGGTCGGGCGCATCGAGGTCCGCGACCGGGCGATCGACGTGCCCACGACCACCAAGACCTACGTGCTCGACGGTCCCGACTACCCGAGCAAGGTGGTCCTGCGCCTGCAGACCCTCAAGAGCGCCCTGGCCCTGCCGTGGGGGGCGACGTTGCGGGCCGGCCGCCACCGCCTCCGGGGGTTCGCCTGGTCGCCGGTCGGACGCATCAGCCGGGTGGAGGTGAGCTTCGATCGGGGCGCCACCTGGCGGCCCGCCACGCTGCGGGAGCCCAACATCCCCCGCGCCTGGGTGCGCTGGGAGATCGAGTGGGACGCCCCGGCCGGCGAGCATGTGATCACCACCCGCGCCACGGACGACCAGGGGAACACGCAGCCGGCCAGCATCCCGTGGAACGCCCAGGGCTACGGCTACAACGTGCCCGTCGCCCACCCGGTGAAGGTCGCGTAGCGCCCCGCTAGCGGGCGATCCGGTAGCGCGCCTCGACGGCGACCACCACCTCGAGCGTGCCCGTCTCGATGGGCCCGGGCGCAGCGGCCAGCGCGGCCCGCTCGAAGCGCTCCGCCGCGGGGAAAGCCGGCGCCCCTTCCGCGAGCGAGAGCAGGTCGCCCAGCCGCACGCCGGCGGCGGCCGCCAGCTGCTGGGCGCGCTCGAAGGCGTCGCTCACGGCCCGCGCTCGGGCCTCGGCCTCCAGCCGGTCGCGGTCGAGGACGGCGAAGGTCACGCCGCGCAGCACGTTGGCGCCGACCGCCACCGCGGCGTCCAGCACGCGCCCCAGGGCGCCGAGGTCCCGCACGCGCAGCTGCACGACGTTCAGCGCGCGGTAGCCCAGGATCCGGGCCGGGTCGTCCTCACCACGCCGCGGGGCGACCAGC
>DATLZL010000362.1:0-5840 GCA_035574035.1 Binatia bacterium
ACGATCTCCCCCGCGCTGACCGCGATGACCTGGCCGTAGATGTTCCGCGCCAGGTCGCTGACCAGGAACACCGCCAGCGCGGCGATGTCGTCGGCCGTGACCATGCGCTTGAGCGGGGTGCGCTCGATGAACGCCTTGCGCACCTGCTCCACCGGCAGCCCTCGCACCTCGGCCTGCCCGGCGATGACGCGGTCGATGCGGTCGCCCTCGACCGCGCCGGGCTGGATGGCGTTGACGCGGATGTTGTGGGGCGCCAGCTCCAGGGCCATGCCGTACGTCATGCCGACCTGGCCGGCCTTGGCCGCGCAGTAGCCGATGCGGAACGGCAGCCCGCGGCGGCCGGCCACCGACGAGATGTAAACGATGCTGCCGCCCCCGGCCCGGATCATCTCCGGCACCGCGAAGCGCGTGCACAGGTAGGACGAGGTCAGGCAGGAGTTGATCGTGTAGAACCAGTCCTCGGTCGTGTAGTCCTGGACGGGCCGCGTGGGCCCGCCGTCGCCGGCGTTGGCGATGAGGGTGTCGATGCGGCCGAACGCCCGCATCCCGGCCTCGACCATGCGGCGGACGTCGGCCTCCTGGGCGGCGTCGCAGGTCACGGCCAGGGCCTGGCCGCCGGCCTTGTCGACGAGGCGCGCCGTCTCCTCGACCAGCGCGGTGGAGCGCGCCGCGCAGATCACCCGGGCGCCCTCGCGGGCCAGGGCCTGGCTCATCACGCGCCCGATGCCCTTGCTCGCTCCGGTGACGATCGCCACCCGGCCCTCGAGCAGGCCCACGCTCACGCCACCTCGAAGAGTCCGGCCGCGCCCATGCCGCCGCCCACACACATCGTGCAGACGACCCAGCGCGCCCCCCGGCGCCGGCCCTCGAGCAGCGCGTGGCCCACCATGCGGGCGCCGCTCATGCCGTAGGGATGGCCGATCGAGATGGCGCCGCCGTCCACGTTGAGCCGTTCCATCGGAATGCCCAGCCGGTCGCGGCAGTAGACGACCTGGACGGCGAAGGCCTCGTTGAGCTCCCAGAGGTCGATCCGGTCCATCGTGAGGCCGGTCCGCTCGAGCAGCCGGGGCACGGCGAAGACCGGGCCGATCCCCATCTCGTCGGGCTCGCAGCCGGCCACGGTGAAGCCGCGGAAGATGCCCAGCGGCTGGAGCCCCCGGCGCTCGGCCAGCCGGGCGTCCATGACGACGCAGGCCGAGGCGCCGTCGGAGAGCTGGCTGGCGTTGCCGGCCGTGATGCAGCCCTTCTCGCCCGTCACCGGCTTGAGGGCGGCCAGTCCCTCCAGCGTGGTGTCGGGGCGGTTGCCCTCGTCGCGGTCGAGCGTGACCGTCTCCTCCCGCACCTCGCCGGTGGCCTTGTCCTGGACGATCTTGGTGGTGGTGATGGGCACGATCTCGGCCGCGAACCGGCCCTCGCGCTGGGCGGCCGCCGTCCGCTGCTGGCTGACCAGCGCGTACTCGTCCTGCTGCTCGCGGCTGATGAAGTAGCGCCGGGCCACCACCTCGGCCGTCTCGATCATAGTCATGTAGATCTCGGGCTTGTGCTCCTCCAGCCACGGCTCGCGCAGCCGGTGCAGGTTCATGTGCTCGTTCTGCACCAGGCTGATGGACTCCACCCCGCCGGCCACCACCACCGGCACCCGGTCCACGATCACGCGGTGGGCGGCCATGGCGATGGCCTGCAGGCCCGAGGAGCAGAACCGGTTGACGGTGGTGCCGGCGGTGGTCACGGGCAGCCCGGCCCGGACCGCCGCCTGGCGGGCGATGTTGTGGCCGGTGGCGCCCTCGGGCAGGGCGCAGCCGAGGATGACATCCTCGACCTCGCCCGGCTCCAGCCGCGCCCGCTCCACCGCGTGGCGGATCGCGTGGGCGGCCATGGTGGCTCCGTGGGTGTTGTTGAGCGCCCCCCGGTAGGCCTTGCCGATCCCGGTGCGGGCGGTCGAGACGATGACGGCGTCAGGCATGGTGCCCCTCCCTGGCCGCGATCATACCCCACGCGCTCCCGGCGCGGCCGGCCTCAGCGGCGGGCGAAGCGCTCGATGATGAACCCGGCGATGGAGTGGCGCGACGGGCCGGCCGGCAGCGCGTCCCGGGGGAACCAGCGGGCGTCTTCCAGCTCCTCGGGGTCGACCCGCACCTCGCCGCCGGCGTAGTCGGCGACGAAGCCCACCATCAGCTGGCTGGGAAACGGCCAGTTCTGGCTGCCCACGTACTGCACGTTCTTGACCTCGACGCCGACCTCCTCCCGCACCTCGCGGCAGACGGCGCCTTCCAGCGACTCGCCGTTGTCCACGAAGCCGGCCACCAGCGCGTAGCGGCCCGGGGCCCAGCCGGCCTTGCGGGCCAGCAGCACGCGGTCGCCGTCGCGGACGAGCACGATGACGCACGGGTGCAGATGCGGGTAGTGCTCGTAGCGGCAGCGCGGGCAGCGCTTGCCCCACTCGCCCTCGATGCGCTCGGTCGCCGTCCCGCACCTCGGGCAGTGCCCGCTGGTCGACTCCCACCAGAGGGCCTGCATGGCCATGCCGCCCAGCGAGAGCAGGTCGTCGGGCAGGCGCGTGCCCTGCATCGGCACGCACGTCTCGCGCCGGAAGCCGGGCGGCAAGGCGTGGCTCCGGTCCAGGCCCACCGCCCAGCACGGCGCCCCCTTCCAGGTGCCGAGCCAGAGCGCGCCCCGGCAGGCCTCGGCCAGCGGCGCCGGCGGCGACCCGAACGGCAGCGCGAGGGCGCCGTCAGGCAGCACCAGGCCCTGGTCCTGCACGATGAGCCAGTGGCCGTGCCGCTCGGCCGGCGCCGCCCCGGCGCGCTTGGCCGGCTCGAAGTCGGCGCCCAGGCAATCGCGGTTGAAGGGCAGGGTCGTGGTGAGCGCGGTCATCGTCGGGATCTTATGGTACAGAGGAGGCCATGGAACACCCCCTTTCGAGCACGTTCGCGGAGCGGCGGCTCCGGTTCATGGCGGCCATCGGCGACGGCCTGGCGGTGGTGCCTGGCGCCCAGGAAGTCGTCCGCAACGCCGACACCCACTACGAGTTCCGCCAGGCCTCCGACTTCTACTTCCTGACCGGCTTCGACGAGCCCGACGCGGTGGCGGTCTTCAACCCCGCCCACCCCAAGGAACGCTACGTCCTGTTCGTCCGCCCCCGCGACCGCGAGATGGAGGTATGGACCGGCCACCGTGCCGGCGTGGAGGGCGCCGTCGCCCGCTTCGGGGCCGACGTCGCCTACCCGGTGGACGAGCTCGACCAGCGGCTGCGCGACTGGGCGCTCGACCGGCCCGTCCTCTACTACCGGCTCGGCAACCCCGCCCACGACCACCGGATCACACGGCTGGTCACCGAGCTCCGCGCCGGCCGGGGCCGCGGCTTCACCCCCCCGATGCGGATCGAGGATCCCGGCCCGATCCTGCACGAGCTCCGCCTGCGACGCTCGGCCGAGGAGCTGGCCCGCCAGCGCCGGGCCTGCGAGATCAGCCGCGAGGCTCACACCGAGGCCATGCGGGCGGCCGGACCCGGGCTCTGGGAGTACCAGGTGCAGGCGGTGATCGAGTACGTGTTCCGCATGAACGGCGCCCGTCGCAACGCCTACCCCTCGATCGTCGCCTCCGGTCCCAACGCCTGCATCCTGCACTACCAGGACAACGCGCGCCGGATGGAGGACGGCGACCTCCTGCTGGTCGACGCCGGCTGCGAGTACGACTACTACGCCTCCGACATCACGCGGACCTTCCCGGTCAGCGGGCGCTTCACCGCGCCCCAGCGGGCGATCTACGAGATCGTGCTGCGGGCCCAGCAGGCCGCCATCGCGGCCGTCCGGCCCGGCGTGCGCTACGAGGTGATCCACGACACCGCCCGCCGGGTGCTGACGGAAGGACTGGTGGACCTGGGGCTCCTGCCCCGCGGCGTGGAGGACTCGCTGGCCATGCACCTCTACCGCGAGTTCTACATGCACGGGACCGGGCACTGGCTGGGGCTCGACGTCCACGACGTGGGCGACTACCGGGTGCAGGGCGTCTCCCGCGTACTGGAGCCGGGCATGGTCTTCACCGTCGAGCCCGGGCTCTACTTCGACCCCGCCCGCGAGCAGGTGACCTTCTACCTGCGCGAGTACAGCGAGCTCGAGATGCTCGAGCGCCGGCTGCGGCTGGGGGCGGCGGCCGCCCGGCGGCTCGAGGAGGAGGAGAAGGCACGGGCCGAGAAGGTCGTGCACCCGGTGCCGGCCGAGTTCCGGGGCATCGGCGTGCGGATCGAGGACGACGTGCTGGTCACGCCCGAGGGGTGCGAGGTTCTGACGGCCGGCACGCCGAAGACGATCGACGAGGTGGAGGCGACCTGCGCCGAGACCCCGCGCCTGCCGCGCTGGTAGGGCGCCGACGGCCGGGGGTCGTCCGGACGGCCGTCAGAAGCCGAGCGCCAGGTCGCCCTCGGCCCGGGCCGCGACAGGGGCCGGCGCCGCCGGCGCGGGGGCCAGACGCCGGAGCGCCGGCATCACCTCGCGGGCGAAGAGGCGCATGTTCCGCTCGGCCTCGGCCGCCGGCATCCCGGCGTAGGAGAAGACGCCGACGAAGGTCTCGTTGCCGACGCGCTGCCGCACCTCGAGGATCTTCGCGTAGCACTGCTCCGGCGTGCCCCACACCTGCAGGCCCAGGAAGAAGTCGATGACCTTGTCGGTGCCGTACTGGGCGATCTTCTCGGTCATCTTGCCGTAGTACTCGTAGCCTCGCGTGCGGGCCAGGTGGTCGGCCGCGAACTGGTAGTGGTCGAGCACCGACTGGTAGTAGCCCCCGATGTACTGGCGGGCCAGGGCCTCGGCCCGGCCGGCGTCCTCGTCGCAGAAGGTCCACGCCGCCGCGATCGGCGCCGGCGCTTCGGCCCCGTTCACCTCGCGGTAGACGCTCCGGTAGGCGTCGAGCTCCTTGGCGACTTCCGCCCACGGCTTCTGGGGGATGATCAGGATGCCCACGCCCAGCTCGGCCATGATCCGCGAGGACTCGGGCGAGACGGCGGCGGCGTAGGTGCGCCCGCGGAAGGTCTTGAACGGGCGGGGCCGGATGGCGGCTCGGGGCTGGCGCACGTACTGGCCGTCGAACTCGCACCAGCCCGTCTCGAGCCCCCGGAGCAGCATCTGGGCCGACTCGACGAAGCGCGCCCGCGATTCCTCCATCGGCAGCCGGAACCCGTCGAACTCCACCTTGCCGGCGCCCCGGCCCAGGCCGAGGATCACGCGGCCGCCCGACATCGCATCGAGCATGGCGACCTGCTCGGCGACCCGGAGCGGATCGTGCCAGGGCAGGACGACGACCATGGAGCCCAGGCGCACGCGCTCGGTCCGGCCGGCCATCCAGGTGAGGAACTGCAGCACGTCGGGGCACATCGTGTAGTCGGTGAAGTGGTGCTCCACACCCCAGATGGAATCGAAGCCGAGCGGCTCCACCAGGTCGGCCAGCCGCAGCTCCTCCCGGTACACCTCGTGGTCCGGGCGCCGCTGGCCCGGGTTCTGGAAGATCACCGCCGCCCCGACCTGCATGGCCGGGAGCATACCACCGATCGGGGGTCTGAAATTCCGGGCATGGCCGGCGGCGAGGTGCCCCGGCGCGCCATCGGGGCGGCCCGGCGCCCGCCAGGACGCCGGACCGGGGTCGGCAACGGCGCAGGGCGTCGGACCGCCGGCGGGCGGCCCGCGGACCGACGCTTCGGTTTTTCGAACCTGATTGCGACCGTCGAAGGCGGGGCGTAGAGTGCGACCACGGCGGCCGGCCGCCGGCCCGGAGAGCGCGTGATGATCGCTTCCGCCCCGCCCGCGCAGCGCGACGCGACCCGCCGGTACCGCCTCGTGATCGAGGGG